>JAGYMJ010000240.1 GCA_018400625.1 Planctomycetota bacterium | reverse complement strand
ACGGTGTGAGAAATCGATACGTAGCTCTGAATCTTCATTCCACCGGCACAGGGCACGGTGGGGATGAGGCAACGGGGTTCACTGAATATTTACGTGTGGAGCTTGCTGCTTTTTTTCTAAGTGCGAAAAGAGAATACAGGTCATGGAGATCAAGGGATTTATTCAAAACAGTCTTCTGGAATGGGAAGGGAGGATATCATGTGTTATCTTTCTGCCCGGCTGCAATTTTCGATGCAGGTATTGTCATGCAGGCCATCTCATTCAGCCCAATCTCCTGGAAAGTATAGAAGAACAGCAGGTGCTTTCTTATATAAAAAAACAACGTGACTGGCTCGACGGCGCCGTGATCACAGGGGGCGAACCGACGCTCCATGAATACGAACTGCTGGACCTCATCAGGGAAATAAAGACGCTCGGACTGGAAGTCATGATTGAGACCAATGGTTCCAACCCCAAATGGATTGAGAAATTATTGAAGCATCATCGCATTGATGCCATAGCGATGGATGTCAAAGCCCCTTTAGAGAAAGAAATTTATGGCAAAGTCATCGGCGTTGATTTTGATGTGGAAATTATACGGCGATCAATCGCCATCATTTTGAACAACGGTATAGAGCATGAGTTCAGGATTACCCTGCTGCCGGGGATTGTGGGGGTTGAAGAGGTGAAATCGATTGTGAAAGAGCTGAAAGGCGCTCAAACGATAGCTATACAGAATTTTCAGCCGGACAATTGTTTAGATAAGTCGATGCGCAGTTTAACCCCTTTCTCCGCAGAACAACTCGATGAAATGGCAGAGATTGCAAAACCTTTTGCGGAACGCGTTGTCGTGCGCGGTAGAGAACAGGCAGCCCTGACCTCGTCCAGGCAATAGGAGAGATTACTACACATGCAAGCTCTGGTCATAATACCTGCCCGATACGATTCCGAACGCCTGCCGGGCAAACCAATCCTGGAAAACGCCCGTAAAATTACCGGCAAATATATCATCCAGCATGTTTATGAAAGAGCCTTGAGTGCAGAATTGGTTGAGGAGGTAGTGGTAGCTACCGATGATACCCGCATATTTGAGGTCGTCAAGAGTTTTGGCGGCAAAGCGCAAATGACATCCACAGCCCATCGAAGTGGTACCGACCGAATCGCGGAAGTCGCAAGCAATATGCCCCACCCTATAATAGTCAATGTTCAGGGCGACGAACCGGAAATCACCCCAAAGCAGATAAACAAGGTCATTCATCTGCTGGAGGACGATCCTGACGCGGATATGGGAACTCTGGCGCATGAAATCACGGATACGGCCACTTATCTCGATCCCGATTCCGTTAAGGCTGTAAGAGATAACAATGGTAACGCCCTCTATTTCAGCCGCTCACCGATACCCTATGTGCGGGGTGATACCCCAAAATGGATGGGAGAGAGTTCATATAAAGCCCTGAAGCACCTGGGAATCTACAGTTACAGGCGAGACTTTCTCTTAGAGTTTTCCCAGATGCCGGTTGCACAACTGGAATCGGCGGAGAAACTTGAACAACTTCGTGCGTTGCAGGCCGGCAAGAGGATAAAAATTGCCATCACCGACACCCCTTCGCTCGGCATTGACACAGAAGAAGACCTGCACCGTTGGTTGAAAAAATTTCAATGAAGGGAAAGCAAGACAGAATTCTGCAGCATGGCCTCGGCAACCCCGCCTCGATAAAGGATAAGCCATCAGTGAAAGTCGTGGCATCCCCACGGTGCCTAGCTTTTGATCTCTCATTCCACCGGCACAAGGCACGGTGGGGATTGCAACACAAGATATGGCAGGATGCCACGTGTTACACCGAATATCTACGGTATGTGTATTTGATATGTGTATTTCATTGCTTCAGTAAATACTTACCAGACAGAGTTAAGCGATATACAGCATGACGATGGAAACATCAGCCGGAGATATGCCGCTTATTCGCGAAGCCTGACCGAGTGAACGGGGTTTCACGCGGGAGAGTTTTTCTTTGGCCTCGTTACGCAATTCTTTTATGGAATTATAGTCGATCCATTGCGGTATAGCCTTATCTTCCAATCGCTGAACTTTATCTATCTGACGTTTTTGACGTTCAAAATACCCGGCATAACGCGCTTCAATCTCCACTTGTTGACATGCCTCTTTATCTTCGAGCAATTGTTTCAGGTCCGGAATTATTTCGGAGAGATTTTCGAGGTTCATTTCGGGTCGGCGAAGCATTTTTGCCAGACTGTCCCCATCCTGCTGATTTTCTTCAAGGAATGTCCAAAGTTTTTGGATAATCTTTTCTTTTTTTTGAAGTTTTGCCCATTGCCGGGAGCTGATGAGCCCGTTCTCGTGACCATATTTCATCAAACGCCTGTCCGCATTATCCTGTCGGAGCAAAAGCCTGTATTCCGCCAATGAGGTAAACATACGATACGGCTCATCCGTACCATTGGTTACGAGGTCGTCGATAAGCACTCCTATATAAGCTTCCTCCCTGCCCAGTATCAGCGGCTCTTTCCCCTGAAGTTTTTTAGCTGCATTAATCCCTGCCAATAATCCCTGGGCGGCAGCTTCTTCATAGCCACTTGTACCGTTTATCTGCCCCGCATGAAAGAGTCCACCTATTTTTTTACTCTCCAGTGAGGGCATGAGCTGCACAGGTGGAATGTAGTCATACTGCACACCATAGCCATAGCGCATGATCTCAGCATTCTCGAGGCCGGGAATGGTCCTGATCATTTTTTCCTGAACTTTTCCCGAAAGGCAGGTAAAGAGCCCGTTACAATAATATTCGTGTGTCTTGCGTCCTTCCGGCTCGATGAACAAAAGATGGCTGTCTTTATCCTTGAAACGAACCACTTTTGTTTCAATTGAAGGACAATATCTGGGTGCGGAACCCGCCTCCCACTCCCTGCCAAAAGTCATATCTTCAAGCCCGGCGCGTATCACCTCATGGGTGCGAGGTGCCGTATAAGTCATATAACAAGGGACTTGATTTCTTTCGGCAATTTTTGGATTCGAGAAACTAAATGGTTTTGGGGATTCATCGCCATGCTGGGGTTTCATGCGCCCGAAGTCAAGGGTCCGTCCATTGACTCTTGGCGGCGTGGTGGTTTGAAACCTGGCAATTTTGATTCCTTCGGCTTCAAGGCTGGAAGAAAGTCGTTCAGCCCCCATCTCCCCCATTCTTCCCCCTTCCAGACGCCAACTGCCACAATAAAGCACCCCCCGGAGAAATGTTCCGGTAGTCAAAACTACGGCATCCGCCTGATATTCAGCACCGCTCTTGCAGCGCACACCGGCAATTTTATTGTCGGAAACGACTATATGTTCCACCAATTCTTGTTTAAGCTGGAGGTTTTCCCGGGACTCAACACGGCACTTCATTTCACGGTTATATTCGCTCTTATCAGCCTGAGCACGCGGCGAGTGCATAGCCGGCCCTTTACTGGTATTAATCATCCTGAACTGAATGCCGGTCGCATCGATCACCTTTGCCATCTCACCGCCAAGGGCATCTATTTCGCGTACAATCTGCCCTTTCGCCAGGCCGCCGATAGCGGGATTACAGCTCATGTATGCGACTGAATCCAAATTGATGGTGAGCAGTGCCGTACGGGCGCCCATGCGTGCAGCGGCTAAAGCAGCCTCGCAACCCGCATGGCCGGCGCCGACGACAATTATATCAAATCTTGATCTATCCATAATAATACATAATAATAAGTCGTTCTTAAATCGGACAGTAAATATTCAGTGAAACACGTTACCGCCGGGCTTGTCCCGGTGGAGCGGT
>JAGYMJ010000239.1 GCA_018400625.1 Planctomycetota bacterium | reverse complement strand
AATACTCCTCCACCGGGACAAGCCCGGCGGTAGGAACCACCAATCAACGTGTTTCACTGAGGACTTACAAATATTGACTTGATCAACAGCAGATCAGGATAAATATTCCATCAATTTTTTTTCACATCCATAGATATTCTACATTGTACACAACAGGGGAATTTCAGTCAATCTCCAGCCACATGCCCGCTACACAGATCTCTCCGAGCGGGGTATGACCGTCATAGCAGTGTATATATTCCGTGAACGACGTGGCATCCCCACCGTGCCTTGTGCCGGTGGAATGAAGATCCAGTGCTAAGTCTTGAACTTATAGACCTTAACCTTTAATGCGGCCTGCCCGCCGCCCCTTCCCGGGAGCGCGGGCGGGCAGGGCGCATTAACGGCAAAAGGTGTTAATGCAACGTTCGTAGCGTTTTATCTTCATTCCACCGGCACAAGGCGCGGTGGGGATGATACATGGCCCACTGAGAACTTACATAGCAGCTAAACAGACGGCCGGGGATGTATTCTATAGTCGAGGGATATCTCAGGTTGCCCCACATTCGTGCGAACGGCTGGACATGATGCGAAGCAACTCGGAATTGCCGATTTCTTCGGTGGCGAACCAGGTTAGGGTTACCCATTCCGCTTCAATGATATCACATTGATTGGAATGTACAATTTTTGTGTTTTTCATATTAAAAACCTCTTTTAGGAATAATACCGCCGCGTCATAAATGATCAGCGGATTTAAGATCATGAGGAACTTTATACTCCGGGAGGAATTGCTTATTCTTTGCGAACATTTCCAGGGTCATTTTCTTGATCTCCGGCAGCGAGAGAACGGCCGCCGTGAGCGGATCATGGGCAACGGCCTGGAAAACTTTGCGCACATCTTTCTGAAGCGCTCCTTCCACCGCCAGCATCTCATTGTTGGCGGTCAGGGCCGTCAGGGACAGTACAGGTTTCGGCAAGTCGCCGACATGAACGGGCTGCAAACGGTTGCGCCGCACGACGACAGGCACCTCGACGCAGGCCCCCCGGGGAAGATTGGTGACGATGCCGGTGTTCGGCACGTTGCCGTGGAAAACATAGGGTTCACCGCCGACCCAGGCGTTGATGATGCTCGAGGCATACTCCCGCCCCCGTTCCAGGCGTTCGTCTGTCCTGGCGGGGTCCTGCCAGTCCGGATGGTTGAGCCATTCCTCCAAATCTTTGCGCCAGGTCTTATCGCGCTCCTGATACATTTTGAGCAAGTCCGCATAACCGCCTTTTAGCGGGCTCTCCGGTGGGAAGTAGTGCTCAATCAGTTCGGGGCGTTTACGGAACCACCAACTGTATTCCGAATTATGCCGGCTGCCTTCAGTGATATAATAGCCCAGCGCCAGAAAGAGGTCATTACGCAGTTTAGACTGGTTATAGACCTCCCGGTCCGTCAGTATCCGCTTACGCACTTCGGGATACATGTCGCGCCCATCATGTTCGTATTTGATCAGCCAGGACATATGATTCAGGCCGGCACTGACATAATCGATGTCTTCATCGGTCATACCCAGCCACTGGGCCAGCATATTGGCTGTGTTCTGCACGCTGTGGCAGAGTCCGGAAATAGTGAGCCGGGGGTAAACGGTATGCATGGCGTGGCAGAGCATGGCCATGGGGTTGGTGTAGTTCAACATGATCGCATCCGGGCATAATTCGTCCATATCACCGCAGATCGACAGCATGACGGGGATCGTGCGCAGGGCGCGGAATATGCCGCTGGGCCCGCGGGTATCACCGATGCAGATATCCACCCCGTATTTTTTGGGAATCTTTATATCGTGCTGCCAGACATCCGTTCCGCCGCACAGGATGGTCACAATAACAGCATCGGAACCTTCAAGCGCCTGCCGGCGATCGGTGAATGTTGTGATTTCAGCATTGTACCCGCCGGCGTCCACGATTTTTTGACAGCAGACGCGCGAGAGTTCCAGACGCTCCTTGTCAATATCCATCAGCGCTATTTTTGCATCGGAAAGCCGGGGGAATGTCAGTATATCTTTGAGGACGGTACGGGTAAAGCCGAAGCTTCCGGCGCCGATAAAAGTGATTTTATAGGACATCTTTTTCCTCGTTTATTTATCAGGCGATTGGCAAAGTATTTTATGGATATTGATTGCAGTGTCTATCTTACACGACAAAATCATTTCCTCGCTCGTAAATATTCAGTAAAATGTGTAGTTTTCCTTCCACCGGCACAGGGCACGGTGGGGGAGCAACGTGGTTCACTGAGGACTTACCAAAAATCAAGGGCAGCGTGCCGGCTCACTGCTTGGCTTCAGACTCCCCGGCCGTATCAAAGCCCGGTCGCACGAACGCGCGTGCCTTCGGGAAGTCCGCCTCTACCGCTTCACGCAGGCGCCCCAGAACCATCAGGATGTCCAGTATGTTATCGCCGCTCTCCGTCAGGTAATCACGCAGCCATATCCACGCATCTACAGACCGGTCGATGGCGATCAGGGCCACTTTAGCCGATCCGTCAGCGTCGCGTGGCATGTCTTTGATGGGTTCAGGAACATCGCCGATATCGCTGCTGACGGCGCGCTGGATTTTCACCTTGATCATCAGGTAGTAACGCTGAAGAAGTTCGAGACGGGCCCCAAGTTCTTGCGCTTCCACAAGGGGAGCCTGGCCTGGTATGCCGAGCGGCGGCCGGTGCATGAGTTGACCAACCTCCTTTTCAAGGGTCGAGCCCTCACTGTCAAACCACTGTTGGGCTTTTTTTACATAATCTTCTGCGAGCAAAACCGCATCGTTATTATCCACCGCCGCCCGTATGCGTTCACTCTCGGCCCGCACATCCTCCATCGAGAACTCACAATCATCGCTATCCGTATCTTCCCATTCATCTTCAAAAGGCTCCCGGTTCCCGGAATCGTCGCAGGTGCATTCATCAAACCCTCCGCTCTCAGATTCCGGGGGGAGGCACCTTATCATTTCTTCCATGTTCCCCATGACATAAACGGAACAGCGAAAGGTAAAGGGGCATGTCTCGCACCACCGGTCGCAGTAGTTATAAACGCCGGAGATAAAATCGGGATGCATCATGTCGTCCAAAATATTCTCTTTGTTTTTCATTTTGCATTTTTTTAATTTGGAACTCGAGTTTAATTGTAACCATCACTATTGTATTTGTCAATTTCTTGTTTTGGCAAGATGATAATTTTCTTTCTCTTGTTGAGTTCATGGAAAATCTGGATGCTATCAACACTACTTCTCCCACTTTTCGTTCGTTGGTTGGGAATAAATTCGGTAAGGATACCTCAACCAGCCAAACCAAATCAGGTAAATTCTGACCTATAAAATCGACAACTTCTGGATCTTCTCTCTTCAATGACCAATCTGCTTTGTGTCTGCTTTTGTGGTGCTTTTGT
This sequence comes from Planctomycetota bacterium, assembly GCA_018400625.1. Classification (GTDB taxonomy): domain Bacteria; phylum Planctomycetota; class Brocadiia; order SM23-32; family SM23-32; genus PUMZ01. Next base: position 295 of record JAGYMJ010000239.1, on the reverse strand, counting down.
GGTGTTGGTGGTGTTGTGGTGTCACCACAGTAAAGTGTTGGTAAACAATGACAAATGGCAGAAAATTGTCGCAAAAAAGCCCTTATATGCGTTTTTCGGGGGGTGTTTTGGGCCTGTAAGCCTTTAAAAGAGAAAAAAGGTTACAACATTTATGCTATGGGCTGCCCCCATTTTATGTACCACTTATTATGAGAGAACTCTCTTTTTTCCCTCCGCATGTTCCGGAAGGGCGAGGGAACCGAGCCCTAGCAGCCTGGCCGAAAAGGTTGTAAATGGTTTGTAGTGAGCCCTTTTA
>JAGYMJ010000238.1 GCA_018400625.1 Planctomycetota bacterium | reverse complement strand
GGTAAGCTTTTACCCTCCTTTGAACATGCGATCGTTGATGTCGGGACCTGGAAACAGGTCGGCCGCGGCGAGAGGGGAATGCTTTTATTAAGGGGGCCCAGTGTCTTTAAGGGATACTTGCCGCAAAACGGTCAACGGAAGGACCCCTTCGTTGAATTCGAAGGCAGGAAGTGGTATGAGACCGGCGATCTGGTACGGGAGGATGAAAAAGGGGTGCTGGAATTTTGTGGTCGCCTGAAACGCTTTGTTAAAATAGGGGGCGAAATGATATCTTTACCGGCTGTCGAAGAGGTTTTAAAAAAAGAATATCCCTCCGGTAAAGAAGTAGCACAAGTTGCCGTAGATGCTGTTGAAAGGGCGGGACGTCCTCAGATAATTCTTTTCTCCACACGCCGTGATATTGACCGCCAAAAGGCCAACAGTATAATAAAGAATTCCGGTTTGAGCCCGCTGCATAACATCAAACACGTTCAGCTTGTCGAAGAAATCCCGCTGTTAGGTACCGGTAAAACCGATTATCGCCAATTAGCTGATTTAGTGGATTTTTAATTGAAAACATGTTATAATTATAATTGATAATTGTCTGAGGTTTATGATAGAGAATAAAAGCAATAAGTTAATGTAGGAAAAGGAGAAAGGCCATGACAATAGAAACGGAAAGCATTAAATTTGGAACACAGGAAGATATGTCCGTTGTTGACATCACTCAAGATGTTATTAATGTCCTCTCACAATCTTCCGTGTCAAACGGGATCGTTACCGTTTTTGTGCCGGGGTCAACAGGCGCGTTGACCACTCTTGAATATGAACCGGGATTGGTGCAAGATATAACGGATTGGTGCGAAAAAAATATTCCTAAAGACCACCGTTACCATCATGAAGAGAGATGGCATGACGGCAATGGTCACTCGCATGTCAGAGCCAGCTTGTTGGGACCATCGGTGACCATCCCCTTCAATAATAAAAGATTTTTACTTGGAACCTGGCAGCAGATCGTTTTTATCGATTTTGATGTTCGCGCCCGCGAACGTGAATTGATCGTTCAGGTGTTGGGGGAATAATTGATAATAAGATGCTGTTGAAATCCAAGTTCTTAAATTTCATACGCCTTAATCCGTTATTGTCTTTTTTGCTTTTTATCTTTTTGTCTTTTTCCATATCGGCAAGTGAAAACGGATTAAAACTCACCGAAAAGATTGTTGAAGATGATACCTTATATGTCATTAATAATGAATTCTACGAAGTCTCAATAATCCCCTCCTATGGAGCTGTAATTAACGGCCTGAAGCTGAAACCAACCGGTGAGGAGGTCACATCTTTTGAAAAAGGTGATTACAGCGGTTTATTGCAAGAAACCGGAACCGCCGGCATGCCTTATGAGGTTGTGAAAAAAGAAGTGGACGAGACGCGGATCTCTATCGCTTTTGCGGCTGAGGCGGGGCGTTATTCCGTCGAAAAAAAACTAACTTTTAAGGCCGGCTGCCCGCTGATTGAAGTGAGTATGTCTTTCGAAAACACTTCCGGACAATATTTACGCAATGATCTTGCTCCTTCCATTTTTAATGTTCTGCATGGTAAAACCTCTCCTCTTAAAAGAGGCTTTTTTACTCTTGGTGGCCCTTATTCCTCGCAAACATACGGCCCGGATGCGCTCTTGAGACGATTCCATCCTCTTCTTGAAGGCAATGATTTGCAACTGCACTGGCTCGCGGGCATAGAACCCGTAATTAAAGCCGGGATCGGTATCGTGCATCTGGACTCCGCTCCGGACAGATTTTTGGCCGTCAAAAACTCCCATGGAGTTATTGGGACCGAGTTGCGTATCCAGGACCTGGCGCCCGATGAAAAAATGACGACAAAGATGTTGTTGATACCCCTGCAAGGTTTACCCGCAGTAGATTTTATTTCTGAGGACTTTCTTGCAGAAACTTTATATCAAAAATCCGCCAGTGAAAAAATGCTCTCCCTGAGAGTTAAATCCTTAATGGAAGGCCCTATAAATATCTCCATTGTCAACCGCGCTTACAATAAAAATGGTGAAGAAATCGGTCCGCTGGAAACGATCGTCTTCGATAACCTCGATCAATTCAGCATAGTGGGCGATACGATTAACGTCGGAGGCCATCAACTGGAAGATATGGCCTGGGTCAGTCATGAAATTTATTCCAACGGCAGACGAATTCAGCATTTTACAGTAAAAATAGCGGAATCGCAGGCAAAACCGGCCGTTAGAGCTAAGACCCTTCCACCGCCGAAACTGGAAAAACTCGATCCAGGTGATGAAAATGTTGTATCCGAGGAATCGCCCGAAAGGGCCGCAAAAAATCCATTACCATTTGACGTGCAAAGACTTTCAGGTCCTGATTGGCAGCCTTTTCAAAAAATAGATGTGTCGATGGGGAAAGGTACCTCAAAAACTTTGTTGTTCAAAATCAGAGCGCAGGAACTGATAGAAGATATTCAGGTAGGAATTATAAATGTAACGGGTAAAGAGCCGGAAGAGAACGATGTGTTAAATCTCAGTGCAAGCAATTATTTTCTCTGGGAAATCATTAACCCGCATTCGCAAACCGCCGAACTGCAAACATTCAGAAGGCAGGATATCCAGGAAGATGAGGAGGTTTTTTTTGCCGTTACTTTGAGCAGTTCCGAGCTGAAAGCAGGAGAGTATGGAGCACGGCTGCTGGTTTCCTCCCGGGAAGAAACCCTTGAGTTCCCCCTCCATCTGCGTGTGTTCCCGGTTGAGATAAAACCCGATGCCGGCTTTGCTCTCCAGCAATTGGTCGGTGATGTCGGCTTGGCCTCGGAAACCGTTTTCAATTTTACTGATACTGTTTCAGCTAAGGCGCTTAATTTCCATATGAGCGCGCAAACAGAGAAGATGGAATGGGAATTTGCAATTGACGCCGCCCGGAGGGCGGGAATCGAAACGTTTGGGCTTTATTCCCCGGGAATGGCTGCCGTTTGTGCTGAAATGGTCGCACAGAGCTACAACAGTGAGAATGTGATTCAGGATGAAGGAGGGTTGAATTGGCTGATCTGCAGCCGAGCGGATGGAGTGGAATCTGCCGATGCTGTTGCCAAAATGGGTTTTTCCCCGTTTTTTTTCTTCTATCGTTTGCCCCCCGGTCTGTTAGAAAACCTGGATGCCCCCTTTAATCTCCATAATGCCATTGTTGGTGGTGATATCCCGGCCGGAAAACATGATCTTTTCGAGTATATAGCGGATAATGAGGGAGATGCTCGCCCTGCATTATGGCGTTTAAGTGACCTGCGTTCATACAACTGGAGCGAATTGGTTTTTCATTTGCGGAATGAATTTTATTATGCCCTTTTGGGCGGGTTCCAGGGTTCCGCTCTCGTTGTCGGGCAATCGCTTTTCCAGACTCAAGCCAACCTGATTTCATGGCATATCATCAGAGACATCAGGGAAGAAGCCGCCCTGGTCGCGCTTGCCCGAAACGCTATCAAAAACCCGGAAAAGGAGATTCCGGAAGATTTGCGCAGAGAGTTCCAGACCCTCTTCCCGGAGTCCAACAGCGGTACAATCTTTTTAGCCCATGGGAAAGGCCCCTTTGGTGAGGTAAAACGCTTGCAGCTTGATGAGAGGGAGACTCATATTTTGGGGCATAAGGCCCGCCATACAGCATTAAATATCCTGACCCACGTGAACTGAGTAAGTGTTTTAGGAGTTATTGTCGGGTTGCAAGTCCTCAGTGAAACCTCGTTGATTTGTGATCCCTACCGCCGGGCTTGTCCCGGTGGAGGAGTATTTATGCACTACGATAACTTTGACAACCCCCGGGCGAGGTCGGGGGGGGGCGCATCCATTTGTAGTGCAAAATACCGCTCCACCGGGACAAGCCCGGCGGTAACGTGTTTAGCTGAATATTTACCAATAGCTACCATAGCAGGGAGGAAACGGATAAGATGGTGACCTCAACATCTGACAGACAAATAAATTTGTCGTTCCGGTTCGGAATGATCTTTGCTGTAATGATTCTCTATTTTACCACCGGACTGACCGGATTGATATTTGAGGTGGTGTGGAGCCGGTTGCTGACATATTATTTTGGCGCTTCTATCCATGCAGTCAGCACGGTTCTTGCAGCATTTATGGGCGGTCTGGCGTTGGGAAGTTACATCTTCGGACGCCTGGCGGACCGCTGGGAGGAAAAATCACTGAAGGTTTATGCCTTCTTAGCCCTTTTTGTCGGGATAAGTGGACTTTTCGTTCCCGCCCTGCTTCAAGTTACCGAACCGGTTTTTGGCTTTTTTTATCAAAACATCACGGGATCATTCTTTATATTGAACCTTGTACGGTTCGTCCTGTGTTTTTTGATCCTGCTTATCCCCACAACATTTATGGGCGGCACATTACCTCTTCTGTCAAGGTTTGTCACCCGCCATCGGGATCAAATCGGGTTAAGGGTTGGCGGGCTTTACTCCATCAACACATTGGGCGCGGTGTTCGGATGTTTTCTGGCGGGATTTTATCTTATCGCTTTTTTCGGCGTTATGGCGACGATAAGATTGGCCGCCATCGTTAATATATGCGTGTCTATCGCTGTTTTGCTGCTTTGGAGGAAGGCAAGGAAAATACCGAAAACGCCCCAAAAGCCGGACATCAAAAAGGGAGCCCCCGGGCAGGAGGATATTTCTTCAGACTATGAGTATAAAACAATAAACATCGTATTAGCGCTATATTTCATCTCCGGTTTTGTCGCCATGTCTTACCAGGTAGGCTGGTGGCGTGGATTGGTGTTAAATTTCCAGCAATTTTCCAACACCACTTATGCATTCACGGTAATGCTCACGGTTTTGCTTTTGGGGCTGGCGCTTGGAAGCCATCTGATGTCGCGTTTCATCGACAGGCAGCCGGACCCCCTGCGTCTTTTCGGATTATTGCAGGTTCTCCTGGGTATGACCGGATTATTATCCGTGATAATCATCTATTTCTATAGTCAGAACATAGTACCCTTTCCGCAGGATTTCGGGACCGACTATAGTTGGTGGTCGGGTGTCGCCAACATTTTTGCTAATACGGGTGTAACCATATTCATCCCAACCATGCTTATGGGAGCGCTGCTGCCGGTAGTTGTCCGTATCTGTATAGGAGGCTTAAAACAGCTCGGCCTGGGTGTAGGGCGAATTTATGCTATTGATTCGGGGGGCTGCGTGTTGGGAGCTTTCGTGGCCGGTTTTTTCCTCATCCCTTATCTTGGACTCGCCAGAGCAATAACACTGTTGGCGGTTACGAACGTGTTACTCGGGTTTGTGAGCTTTGTGATAAATCCGGCGATGAGCAGGAAAAAAAAAGGCACCTTTGCGTTTGTATGCATGCTTGTAGCGTTTACAATATTTATTTATATGCCCAGGAATGCCCGACTTAATGTCTTTTCTCATGAAGACACCCCCTTGTTTTATCGCGAAGGCCCGCTTGCTACAGTATCCGTCAGTAAAACCCGATGGGGAGATAAGATGGTATGCGTGGATGCCGTTGAGGTGGGCGGCACAAATAAAATTATGCTTACTGATCAGAAAAGCCTGGCCCACCTGCCCATGCTGTTGCATCAATCAGCTAAAAATGTATTAACCGTCGGTTTTGGTTCCGGAGGAACATCCTGGTCTTTTACTCGTTATTCGGGCCTGGAAAAAATACACTGTGTCGAAATATGCCGTACAGTGATAGAGGCCGCGCCCTACCTGAAAGAATCCAATCATGGTCTCATTGAACGGGGCGACCCGCGTTTCAATATTATCATCGATGATGTACGAAGTTATCTGCGCTACACGACGGAGGAATATGATATTATTGCAACGGACTGTACAGATTTGAGGTATAAGTCAAACGCTCAGTTGTACACTTATGAGTATTTCAAACTTTTGCGCAAAAGGCTTACTTCTGATGGGATGGCGGTTGTCTGGATGCCGTTGGGCGGATTGCATCTTGAAGACTTCCGAGTTGCGCTGCGGACATTCTATGAGGTTTTCCCGGAGATGTCCGTATGGTATTTGAGCAACAAACCCACTCATTACGTTTTGCTTTTAGGAACCAAAAAACCTCTTGTCATAGACCATGACGGCATGCGGGCGGCCATCTCAGAGCCTGCGGTCAGTGCCGACCTGGCTGAGTTGCACCTCGATGATATTCATAAGATTTTAAGCAGTTATGTTGTGGGACCGGAAAATATCGGAGAGTTTATCGGTGACGGTATGGTTAATACGAATAACATATCCTACCTCGAATTCAAGCTGCCGCGTTATACTTTCATTGAAAAGAGAGGGATTGACAAGGCGAGAAACCTCAGTGCTCTGATGAAACATCGCGATGACGTCTTTGAGCTGATTGATGATCGAACGATAGATCGGGAACAATCGCAAAGGTTGAAGAGATATACAAAAGCCGCCCCATATATTATCAGAGGCAACAAAAACCTCTGGTCAGGCAAACCTGAACTTGCACATTTTTTCTGGACAAAAGCCAATACGGTTTGTCCCGAAGACCGTTCCATCCACCATTTATTGAGTTATTTTGATCGGATGAGGAGGCGGTCAAGCCCTTAGCCCGGCGCGAATGAAAAAGATTCATTGCTCACTGCAAACTTACATTCCGCCGGCACAGGGCACGGTGGGGATTAAATGACGTGTTTCACTGAATATTTACTCCCTGAGCGTTTTCGACGCGGAGAGCGGCGGGAAGCGCCATTGGTTTATTGGCCGTTTTTAGCGGTTTCCCATTCTTCAAGTGTCATTTTGACTTCACGAGCCTGGCTCCCTTTATAGGGACCGATAAGGCCGGCGTCGGCGATCATATCTATAAGCCTTGCCGCCCGTGAATAGCCTATAGCCAATCTGCGCTGCAATAAAGAGACAGACCCCCTTTGGGAATCAAGCACTATCCGAACAGCGTCTTCATAAAGTTCATCTTCTTGAGAACGATCATCGTCACCGCCGGGGGTAAAGCTTTGCAGTTCTTCCTTGAACTGGGGTTCTTGCTGTGCAGCGACGAAATTCACTATGTCCACCGCTTCGGCTTGAGAGACAAATGTGCCCTGGGCGCGCATGAGGCGGCTGCTGCCCGGAGGAATCACCAGCATATCACCTTGTCCCAGCAACAATTCAGCGCCATTGCGATCCAGTATGACTCGGGAATTAATTTTGGAAGAGACCTGGAAAGCGATTTTAACGGGCAAGTTGGCTTTGATAAGCCCCGTGATAACATCGGCGGACGGACGCTGTGTGGCACAGATAAGGTGGATACCGACCGCTCTTGCTTTTTGCGAAAGTCTGATGATACTGGATTCGACCTCTTTGGCGGCTACCAGCATCATTTCACCAAGTTCGTCGATGATTATTACTGTATGCGCCATGTGGAAAGGGACATCATCAATTTCTGCATCGTCTTCCGGGTCAAGTTTTTGGATAATTTTTTCTTTCCCCAACCGATTATACTGGCCAATATTGCGCACTCCCACTCTGGAGAGCAGAGCGTAGCGTTCATCCATTTTTTTGCATGCCCACTGCAGCACCCCCGCCGCCTTTTTCATATCGGTAACAACCGGAGTAATTAAATGGGGTATAGTCTGGTAATCGGCAAATTCGACTGATTTGGGATCGACAAGCAATAACTGCACCTCGTAAGGAGTGCGGGTAAGGATGATGCTGCATATTATACTATTGATGGAGACCGATTTTCCTGAGCCGGTAGCACCTGCTATCAGGAGGTGAGGAGCCATAGCGAGGTCAACCATCAACGGAGTACCTGCCGTATCTTTTCCTAAAAAAAGGGGAATATCCATATGCTGCGCATCTTTTGCTGTTTCAGAAAAAAGTTCCCTCAGTGTCACCGTTTCCCGTTGAGAATTCGGCACCTCAATGCCGATAGTACTTTTACCCGGCAGAGGGGCGACGATTCTGACATTAGGGGCTTTCAAGGCGATAGCTAAATCGTCATCCAGCGATTCCACCTTGGATACCTTCGTTCCGGGAGCCAGAGCCATTTCATACATTGTCACTACGGGGCCGCGTTGAACCCTTACCACTTCGGCGTCTATCTTGAATTCCTGCAATGTCTGCTCCAGAATTTCTCCGCGTTTTCTGATAGTTTCTTCTTCTTCACCATTGCCTTGCGAATCCTCTCCGGCATGAAGAATTTGCACTGGTGGAAGTTGATAATCATAATCAGAATTCTCCTGCCCGCCCCTTTTTTGAAAGCTCTGGTCCGGCAGCAATTGGTTATCATTTTTTTTGGGCATAATTATTTCAGGTTTTTTATCTTTTTCCGTATTGCCTATCTCTTCGCCCATAGTATCACTCTCGGGTCCTGATGGTACGGCCGCAGGGGATTGCTGATTTTTTGTCGGATTGAAGGCCGGCTGAAGTTTCTCTTCGTTGGTCATCTCGGGATTCGCGGGCTGAGCTTTTTGTTCCGGCATCGACGGATTTTGTTTGAGCTTCGGCTTCTTTTTTCCCGGCTCCAACTTCATATTTCCAAGCTTATCTTTGAGATTGGCGTACACTCTTCCCGGCCAGGAACAAACACTTCGGGCTAAAGAGACTAAGGTATTAACCGTCCGGAGCTTATATTTCTCAAGGGTGCTCATCAACCTTTCGCCGCCCAGGAATATCGCCGCGCCCAGAAGACAAAACCCTACGGCCGAAAGGATTCCGGCCCATCCAATTTTTTCATGCGCCCAGCGGGTAAAAAGCCAACCTAACGCCCCTGAAGAAGCTCCTGTAGGACTCCAGGTAACTTCTTCTTTCCCCAGATAGGGCAAGGCCAGCAAAATTAAAGTGGCCAGAAAGCTCAAAATAAGACCGGCAGAAATCCTGCCCCAATGCCGTTTCTTATTCCATGCCAGGGTTTTAACACCAAAAACTATCAGGGCAATGGGAACCCACATACTTACCCAACCCAACAGTATAAGCCCATGGTTGACCAGAAAATCACCCGTCACGCCCCCTAAGCTGGTCTGCTGATCAGAAAGAATATAGCTTAAAATTCCACTGGCGAAGAATACCCCTAAGACGATCAAAAAAATGCCGGAGAAAAGGGACAATAATCTCTTTCCGCTCATAATAAATAACTCCTAAAAACAATAACATGAAACGACTTACTCTTCGCGCCCTGCCTGTTCCGTTATTTCGGACCAATAATCCAGATATTCTGTCTTACTCATATATCCTTGCTGAGCCTTAACTTGCAGACCTTTTTCGGCGCCTTCTGCGAGCAAATCAATGAGAGTCATGGCCATACTTTTAGCCGATACAATATAGGCCAGATATTCATCCACGACGCGACGCTCTTTTGTATGGCCGCTGCCTTTCATCCCCCCGATGTATGGATGAACAGCAGGCATGATCTGCATAACATCCCCGATATCACTTGAACCGGCGCCGTGGCCTTTTTCATCAACATTTTCCTCTCCTATTAAAGCGGAAATATTTGAACGAAAAATGCTGTTTAATATCTCATCATTTTTATTCCGCGGATAGAACCCGGGAATTTCAATTATTTCGACTTCCGCACCTACAGCCATAGCCCCCGCCTTCAACGCCCTGTTCGTCTTGCGTGCGGCGCTCATAACAGCTTTCATACTCTTTCCCCTTACGAATGTTTCTAAACGCACATCCGCCGGAATAATATTGACGAGATCACCGCCTTTGGTGATGATGGGATGGATGCGGATACAATCCGAATCTTTGAACGTCTCCCTCTGTGCGTGAATCCCTTGCAGGCCCATCATCGCGGCATTCAGAGCATTAATACCCCCGGAGGGCGATCCCGCATGCGCTTCGCGCCCTTTGTACTTGATTAATTTTGCGATAAAACCATTGGAAGTCCCACCTACCATCGCTTTCACGTTCCTTTTGTTGTTTGTTGAATGGAACATGACCGTCATATCCACGTCATCTAATGCACCGATCCTTATCATTTCCTGCTTGCCGCCCAAAAACCCAATCTCCCCTTTTTCCCGCAATCGCTGCCTGAATTCCATTTCTACCGGTTCCTCAGCAGGCACCGCCATGAAGGCAATATCTCCGGAAAGATGCTCTGACACGCCGCTGCGCACCAAACCGATCGCCGCCCCCAGCAATGCGGCTATCTGGGCGTGATGAGCGCATGAATGAGCTGCACCGGTTTCAGTATCTGCACAGGGATGCTCAGGACATATAACCGCATCCAATTCGCCCATGAGTGCAACCGTTGTTTTGCTTTCTTCCCCTTTTAACAGTGCCTTGGAACCGGTCCGGGCTAATTGACTTTCAAAGGGCAGACCGAGTTCTTCCCAGGTTTTTTCCACCAACGCAGCCGTTTTATATTCCTTATATCCCAGTTCGGGATTTTTCCACACTTGAGTCCCTATGTCAATAATCCTCTGGGCGTTTTGTTCTATGACCTTACAAACCTTATCTTTCAATGACGCTTTTTTCATTCGTGATTTCCCAAAATATAGTGAAAATATGTCATGACTTTTTTAAAATAATAAAACCATGTACTTTCAGAGGCTCCGCCCAGGAAACGGAACGCCTGTTGCCGCTGTTCCTCTCCGACGCGCCACAGACAGAAGTAAATATTCAGTGAACCCCCGTTGTTTCATCACCACCGTGCTCTATGCCGGTGGAATAATGATTCAGGGCTACGTATCGATTTCTCACACCGTAGCCGTGTCTCCGCCCAGCCC
>JAGYMJ010000237.1 GCA_018400625.1 Planctomycetota bacterium | reverse complement strand
TTTTGCCACCGCCGGCCCTGTGCCGGTGGAGCCAATGATTCATTACTACGTCAGCAATGCACCACTCAAGCCCCCCGCCGACCCCGTGTCGGTGGAGGCAATGATTCACGGCTAAGTAAGGGAAACACTACCCCATCCTCCACCGATCCCACGTGGGGAGGCTTTGGTATTTGTCATTTTGAATTTGAATTTAACGATTATTATACAGATCATTGAATATAAACGATAAAAAAACAGATTTATCCTTATCTGGTCCCCGGATCGTGAGAACATTCAATCGGGATTGGCTTTTCTGCTATGACCCCGAACCTGAGCCTTTAGCCGGGCGGGCAGAATATGAGCATGACCCCGCCGATTTTCACGCGATCGCTTTGCCGCATACCTGGCACACCTACGAAACGACCGGACAGCTTCATCCGTTTATTCACCACCCGGCTGAAAGCGACAACATCTACTGGTGGCAAGGGTGGGGGTGGTACCGTAAGAAATTCACTATCGACACACGCCACTCCGATCGCCGCATTTTCCTCGAATTTGACGGTGTACAAAAATTCTGCCGCATCTACTGCAACGGCACCTTCCTGAAGGACCACCCGGGCGGTTATAACTCGTTTGCCGCCGAGATGACCAACGCAATAAAATGGGGCGAAGAAAACGTGATTGCCGTCGCTGTCTCGGCACGACCTGATGATGATATGGGCGGAATTCCCCCCATGAACGCCGGCAACTTCAACACTTACGGCGGAATGTATCGGGACGTCCGTCTTGTGCTGAAAAATCCAGTGCATATCCCTTTTCAGGGCTCTGCCGATCATGAAGGCGGCACGTTGATCACGACTCCTGTTATTGATCATGAACACGCGATTGTTCGGATATTAACCCACCTCCGCAATGATCGTGATCTACAATGCAAAGTCACTGTACTGCAGCGCATTCTCGACCCCAAGGGCAGCCTCGTGGCCGAGTTTGGCACGACAAAAGAAATTTCACCCCACAGCTCCGTATCCGTCAGCCTGGACAGTTCCCCAATCAAAAAGCCCCAACTATGGTCCCCGGACTCCCCCGCACTCTATCAGGTACTGACCGTGGTGATGGAGGGCGATTCAGTCCTTGATGAAATATCCTCCCCGCTCGGCTTCCGCTGGTTCCGCTGGGATAATGACACCAATGCTCTTTATCTTAATGATGAGCGGGTCCGCATCAACGGAATGAATCGCCATCAGGAGTATCCGTGGCTGGGTGATGCGATCCCTAAAGATTTCCATGAAGCTGACCTGCGGGACATGCGAGAAAATCTGGGCATCAATTTTGCACGATGGTGTCATTATACACAGGATAACTTCGTTTACGACTGGTGCGATCGCAACGGCATAATTGTGTGTGAAGAGGCCCCCAACATCAAGAATCTACCGTCCGGCCCCGATGTGCAGCGCCGCCAGGTCGTCGAAATGATCCGCCGCGACCGCAACCATCCCTGCATCCTGATGTGGAGTATGGGCAACGAAACCGATAACGCGGCCGACGGACGCTGGGCGCGCTCGGAGGACGACACACGTATCATCCATTACCGAAAGGTTTCAGGGCCAACTCCTGAATGCGATCATTCGCATGATCAGCTCGACATGGAGAATCTGCTGCGATGCACGGTACGCGGTTGGTGGGAAGACGACGCCATGGACACGGAATGTGAACCGCTGCCCGGCGACCATGAAAGCGGACAGGTTAGCGGCACGGAGGCATGGCAGCACGCCGCCGCCCGCCTGCGTGACGGATGCATCCGGGGGCGGATCGATGACGTCGATACCGTGGCCTGGATATACGCTGATCACGGCGCCGACCGCGAATACAAACATTGCCCCCTGAAACATATCAACCCGAAAGGGTGGGTGGACGCCTACCGTCAGCCCAAGCAAATCTACTGGCTGTGGCAGGCCAACCGGACGGATCGCCTGATGGTTCATGCCCGCAATTACTGGTGGCGCCCCCTGCATACAGGAACCCGACGCGACATTGTTGTGGACTCGAACGGCGAAACGGTCCGACTCTACGTGGGTGATGAACTGGTCGGCGAAAAACGGCCCGGGCCCCATAACTTCTTCTCGGTGGTCTTCAAAAATGTGCCGGTTCGCCCTGCCGAACTGCGCGCTGAAGCACGACGCGGCTCGCAGACCGCAACGCATATCACACGCATGCCTTCCCCACCACGCGCCTTACGTCTGAATGCATCCAAGAAAACCGTCGTTGCCGACAGAGCAAGCATCGCCCTGGTGCGCGTGGATGTCATCGACGAAAGGGGAACACCGGTGATCGGTGCGCGTCCACCTCTGAACTGGGAAGTTGACGGACCTGGCCGGCTTGTCGGCCCGGCCGAGATGGTCTCCGACATCAACCGGCGCGAAGAGATGGACGGAACAATGTACACGGTCACGCCCATTGTCATGCCGGTTCGCTCGGCCGAGCGGCCCGGCGAGATCACCGTCAAAGTATCCTCACCGGGTTTGCAGCCGGGGCGCCTCGTCATTAAAAGCTGCGCACCCGCGCACCGGCCGGAAGACGGGATCAGGGAATGGCCGGTTGCGGAAGGCCATACAGAACGGCTGCAGCGCCAACGTGAAGACGCCGGGGCCATGTCACGCCTTTCCGAATCGATCCCGCTGATCTATTCCGATATTCGAACCGATCCATCAAACCGTGAAAAAATTCGCCGACAGCTCTGGCGGGAGATCGGTGAATCCGATTTTTTGAGCGAGTCCGATCCCAAAGCCGTCGAACTGATTGAAGGCCTGACCGAACTGGCACTGGAGAGCCACGGAACACTTATCGCGGACGACGTGAATTTCCATCTGCGCAGGTTCGCTCAAAAAAGCCATGTGCAATCTGAAATACGAAGAGGTTCGCAATGATGTCAGACATGGCGCCTGTACCGATTTCGATTTCATTTATATCCTGAGCCGGCTGGTTCATCAACTGCCGGATCGCTTTCAGCGGTTCATTCAAATCAGCGGGATTTTGTTTGAGAAGCGGCATGAAGAATGGCGCCATCACCGGAATTCCCTTTTCCAGCAATACGGCCTGCATGCCCTGGCATGCTACCTTATCGGCTGGTGCATATTACAGCGAACTCTTCCGGATCAATTCAAGGGCCCGGTGTTGTACGACGTACAAAACGCACCGTGGCTTTACCGCGTTCCCGAAAAGCTTTATAATAAATACTGAATATTTACTTGTTCTCATCCAGGAGGCTCAAGCCATGCATTTTAGTAAACACAGATTACCGTCTCTCATCAGGAGAAAAATGATCTTTATGGGGCTTTTGGCAATCACCTGTTTGAACGTGGCCCCGGCAGAGGAAAAGGCGATGTTGATCGAAGACGGACGGCCGTTATCAAAGATCGTGACCGCTGAAAATCCACCGCGTAGAGTTCAGGCGGCTGCTGAAGAGCTGCAAACCTACCTTGAGGAGATATCCGGCGCCCGCCTCCCCGTCGGCGTCGAACCTGCAGACGATTATCCGGTCACCATTTACGTCGGACGCAGCGAACACACCGAGAAGCTCGGGCTCACTGATGAGGGGCTTGAACACGGTGCCTTCCGCATGGTATCGGGGCCGGATTGGCTTGTGCTGTTGGGCTATGATAAGGATTTTGAGCCTGCCGAACCCTGGGCACGAAATCACGGCGGCAGGTCACGTGTACAGGAAAAATGGGAGGAACTGACCGGCGGGCGCTGGATCAATCCGATGAAAAGCCTCTGGCGTTTCAGGCACAGGGAAGACCGGGGTGGACTGGGCTGGGCGCATGACAGCGGCGGCTCCTTCAATGCCGTGGGCGAGTTCCTGCGGATGCTCGGCGTCAGATGGTATATGCCAGGAGAACTCGGCAAGGTGATCCCCGAGACAAAATCTGTGGAACTGCCCGATATTGACAGAACGTTCCGTCCGGATTTCCCCCTCCGTCGCTGGTTCGGCGCTTTTTTTGCCTACCAGGCCGAGGATGTGATGTGGGAGAGGCGTCTGCGCATGAATTACGGCTACGAGGTGCTGGGGGGTGGGATGCACGTGCATGGCATGCGGCTTATCCACGGACACCCAAAAATGCAACAAGAAAACCCGGAATATTACGCCCTGATCGGCGGGGAGAGGGACACCGGCCACCGCGGAACCGGCCACGCCTGTTTTTCGTCCGAAGGCCTGGCCCGTGAGGCGGTCAACTTCGCCCGGTCGACTTTTGATATCTACGATGAACCGGCCGTCTCGCTCTGGCCACAAGACGGTTACCGCGGATGTCAGTGTGAATTATGTGAAGGCCAATCGGCCTCCGAACTGGTCTGGGGGTTCATCGACCGGGTGGCACGAGAAGTACATACAACTCACCCCGACCGGCTGATTACCGGCGGCGCTTACGCTCAGTATCGTAATCCCCCGAAAAACATCGATGAATTCAGCCCGAATGTTGCGGTCTTTATCTCCAACGTCGGCCGCCCTGTGCTGGACAACGACGAGCGGTGGGCGGAGTATTGGGCGTTTATCGAGGGCTGGAAAGAGAAGTTGGGGCCCGGCCGTATCATTCGCAATGAAAACAACCGTTACTCCGGCGGCGGGGGGAGTCCGGTTTTCTTTCCGATCATCTATCCGCGTGCCATGGCCCGCGATCTGAGCAGGATGAAGGGCATATCTCTGGGGGACTGGAACGAGCAGGCCCGCACCAACTTCGGCCAACCCGGCAAAACCTTTTGGCGCGCACCGGGCCTGGATCACCTGACGCTTTACGTCAATGCCCGGTTCCTGTGGGATGCCGACCAGGACCTGGACGTTTTGCTGGATGAATATTACACCCTTTTCTATGGCCCCGCGCACGAAGAGATGAAAGCGGCCCTGGAATTCGCGGAGTCGGCCTACCTCAGGGATTCCATGAGCCAGCCCCGGGCGGGCCATGTCGGGATCGGGGATCGGCTCAAATTTGTGGAGAAGCTGCATGCCGCACGCGAAGTCGCCGGAAACACAGTTTACGGTGAACGCATCGAGTTGATCCTCGGCGAACTGGAACCCATTGAAAAACTGCGCAGCGAAGCGGAAACAGCCGAAAAGAGGGGCGATGATGTTCCCGTGTACAGCGCTTTGCTCAATCTGAACGGTAGGAAATGGAGTGATGTCCGGAATACCCTCAAACTGGACGGGAAGATCGACGAACCGTTCTGGCTGGTCTGGCGCAGCGGCGGAGATCGTCTCTCCGATCCCGTCACAGGCAGCTCGAAGGGGCCTGGAACGCGTTTCTATACCCGATGGTACCAGGGCGCTATTCACTTTGCGTTTCGCTGCCACGACGATATGGACGAGCCGCTCAACATCCCCACAACCGAAAATAACGACCCGGTAATTCTGGAGGGTGATCATGTGGAGGTGATGCTCGAGACCGACCAACACCCTTATTACAGGATTGCCGTCAACCCTGCGGGCGCGGTTCTGGACATGGATATGGGCGAGGATGAAGGTGCCCGCAGAAAATGGAGTTCTCGTGCCGATACGGCTGTCTATAGGGGTGATGATTACTGGTCGGTCGAGATACGCATACCGGTGGTCGGGCCCGCCGAAGGGGCCATGGACCCGTACCATTTCGTGGTCGGCCGGCCGCCCTCCCATATCCGCACAAGGCAAACCCCCTGGTATTTCAATGTCGGCCGTGCCCGTGTGCGAAACGGCGAGAGGCAGGTCTGGTCCTATGTGCCGACCGGAGAGGAAGACCTGCAGGACCGGTGGAAGTTTTCCAGTATGTATCAAAGGAACTAAAATCCATAACCGTCGAGGAGGATCATATGATACCGTATAGGTTGCCATTCACGTTTTTTGTCG
>JAGYMJ010000236.1 GCA_018400625.1 Planctomycetota bacterium | reverse complement strand
CCGGCCCCCGCCCGGGGGCGGGCAGGACGCATGAACGGCTAAAGGGTGTTGATCATTCATCGTGTTTAATCTTTCATTCCACCGGCACAAGGCACGGTGGGGATGCTGCACAAGGTGCGGTAGGATGGCGCGTGGTTCGCTGAATATTTTCACATAGTCCTCAAACCATTATCCGTAATTAATAGCTCAACAAAATGAATGCAAAAAAATCTGTCACTCACCCACGGAACAAAAGAGTGCATGTGATCGCCTGCGGCGTGCTTCGCCTGGATATCAGGGCACTGGCAAAGAACATGGACATCGAGGCGAGTTTTGATTTCCTTCCCGGCGGGCTGCATGAACGTCCCGGCGAACTGCGCTGCCGGCTGCAGGACGCAATAGATAAGGCCTCTGGAAAAGAATCAGATCGGATCGTCATTGGTTATGGACTTTGCGGTCGGGGAACGGTCGGCTTACAAGCGCGTACTACCCCTTTGTATCTTCCCCGTGTTCAGGATTGCATTGCCCTCTTCCTTGGCTCCGATAAAGAATACAAGCGTCAGTTTGAAGCTTATCCGGGCACCTACTACATTTCAGCAGGATGGTTTCGTGAAAAAATACAGCCCAAATCTCAATTTGTTGATGCTGAGAGCCGTCCTGCTGCCGTATCGAAAGAAGACCGCAAACATTTCGAGGAGAAGTACGGTAAGGAAAAGGCCGAATTGATAAAGGATTTTTACGCAAGCTGGACAAAAAACTATCAGCGTGCGGTCTTCATAGATACTCTTACAGATAAAGGAAAAGAATGTGAAAAACATGCACAATCGATGGCTCAAGAGTTCGGTTGGAAATACGAGTACATGAAAGGTGATTTGTCGTTGATGGAAAAGATGCTCGCAGGCGATAGTGACCGTGAGGAGATAGCCCTCATCGCGCCGGGATATAAGACCATCTACAATGCCGTGGACAACACCCTTGCCGCCCGACCTGCCGTTTCCTCAGAAACGGGGCTGGATGAAAACAAACCAGAAAAACTCAATCGTTCGAAAAAAACGCAGGCAACAGAGAAAGCCGGCTCGTGCCGGGGGCTCGGGATCGATGCAGGCGGCACTTATACTGACGCTGTTATTTACGATTTCGGTAGTGAAAACGTCATTGCCGACAGCAAGGCGCTGACCACTAAATGGGATTTTGCCGAGGGTATAAGAGCGGCTTTAGATGCCATGCCGCCAGAACTGCTGGAGGATATACGGCTTGTATCCGTCTCGACCACGCTTGCCACCAACGCTATTGTTGAGGGTCAGGGACAGAAAGTTGGATTATTGTTAATGCCCCCGCCCGGGACACACCAAATCTCGGAATTCAAACACCACCCGGCCGCTCTTCTGCAAGCCCGGTTGAGCATCGACGGCAGTGAATCGCAACCTATAGACGAAGAGCAGGTCAGAGCCACAGCATTGCGCATGAAAGAGGAATCAGAGGTGGCGGCTTTCGCCGTATCCGGGTATGGGGGTACGGTCAATCCGGTTCATGAACTGAAGATAAAAGAGATAATAGAAGAGGTGACCGGGTGTGATGTGAGCTGCGGACACGAGCTTTCCGGCATGTTGAATTTCAAAACGAGGGCGCTGACAGCGGTGTTGAATGCCCGTATAATACCGCGCTTGCGCTCCTTTCTCAAAGCGGCAAAAGAGGTACTTTTCACCCTCGGCGTACAGGCCCCCCTTATGGTGGTCAAAGGCGACGGCACGCTTATCGATGCGGAGGTAGCCCGTCGCTATCCTGTGGAAACGATATTATCCGGCCCGGCGGCAAGCGTTGCGGGAGCCAGGCACCTGACAGACAACAAAAACGCCACGGTTATCGATGTCGGCGGAACGACCACCGATATTGCCGTACTGGAGGGGGGACAGGTGCGGGTTTCCGCCGAAGGCACCAAGGCGGGAGAATGGCAGACACACGTGCGGGCCGTTGACATGCGTACCGTGGGTATAGGTGGCGACAGCAGCATTTCAAGGGAAGACGGAAAACTGCAGGTGGGGCCGCACAGAGTCGCCCCGATATCCTGGGCCGCTTCTCAAGACTCAAATATTTTCGACGTGCTTGCATATATCGATGAACAGAGCGATGATTTCAAAGCATCAGCCCGTGGTGCCGATATTTTGGTCAGAACCGCACGCGGCAATGGGGAGGATTTTGATGAAATTGAGAAAGAAATGCTTCAATTTATCGCTAAGCGTCCCTATTCACTCAAAGAACTCGCGGCCATGATGGGCGTCCACCACTGGTCACTTCTTCCGCTTGAAAGGCTCGAAAACAGCTTCATGATACAGCGATGCGGGCTCACCCCCACAGACTTGCTGCATGTTCGGGGGGATTTCAAACGCTGGGACAGTTTAGCCGCAAGAAAAGGAACTGAATTTTACGCCCGGATTAGCAACATGGAAACGGACAGGTTTATCAAAAAGGTCTTTGAGATATGTGAGCATCGACTGGCCCAGGAAATACTCTTTAAACATCTCGATCAATCAGTCAACAGTGATGAACAGGTCGAGAACTGCGAAGTATGCGCTGAGCTTATGGCCCTCTGGATGTCTTCAAAAAAGAAAAATATTGCTCTTGATGTGAAGCTCAACAAGCCTGTTATCGGCCTTGGCGCGCCGGCGGAGTTTTTCTTGCCGCAGGTAGCACGCCTCATGAAAGCTGAATTTATAAGCCCGAAGAATGCGCATGTTGCGAACGCCATAGGCGCTATTACCAGTAACATCGTTATTCAACGAACCGCTCGCATCCAGCCCAACATCAGCGGTCAGTTCGTCGTCGAAGGCATAGCGGGCGCACCGGTATTTGAGGACATGGAATCCGCGCAGGCTCATGCTGAAAAGGCGATAAGCGAAGTGGTTCGACAAGAGGCCCGAGACAACGGAGCCGCACAATGTGAGGTGAGCGTCACAACAAAAGACAGGATCGCCGCGGCATCTGACGGATCAGATGTATTTTTAGAGCGAATAGTCAACGCAGAAGTTATTTCCCGACCTCAAACAACAAAGGCCTGACCTGGAAAATCCGGAAAAGAAAATTGTTGTTTTTTTTCTGACGATCAATAAATTCTTATCTCTTCTTCAAAGAACATGAATACTCTCAAAATACCTGATAAAGCCCATGAAATTTCAAATGTTCTGGGCCGCCGAATCCAGATGCACATCCCTTCCGTTTTGGCGGAAGGAGAAAATTTTGACCTGAGGATCAGCATAACCGGAGCGGATGGACTGCCGCTGGAAGATTTCAAAAATCCGATAAAATTTACCGCTTCGATCGGGGTTGAAGGGCTCCCCCGGCAAGTCGTTCCTGACGAAGGAGAGAGCGCAATCAGCGTCACTGACCTGTGTGCAGCAGGAGCGGAAGTGGCCGTAATAAAAGCGCAAGTGGACACTTCCGACGCCTTGCCGGGCAGTGCTGAAATATCCTCCAATCCGGCCTGGGTCTTCGACGACCCGCCCTACAGAATTTATTGGGGCGACATTCATGTGCATACCGCATATTCCGAATGTTCCGCCTGGCGCTGTCAGAATCCGGAGTGGGCCTACCTGTACGCCAGGGATGTTTCGATGCTTGATTTTGCCGCCCCGGCCGATCACTTACGCGGTATTGCCGCCGACAAGAGACGCTGGCCTCATCTGCAGGAATTGGCCAGAAAGTTCAACCAGCCGGGCGAGTTTGTCTCTTTTCTTGCCTATGAGAGCTCACATGCCAAGGGCTTCGGCGGCGATAACAATGTTTATTTCGATGATGATGACGCACCGCATTTTTGGGTCAATCGTGAGGACATGAAGGGGACAAATCCGAAAGTTCATCTGAGAACTTTGTGGGAGCAGATGGATAAGACGGGCCCGGGCTATTTTACCATACCCCACCATACGGGACGTTCAGGCAAATACCGTTCATGGAACGAGCCATGCTATGATCCGGAACGCGAGCCGCTTTTCGAAATCTATTCAAGCTGGGGGTCCTCGGAGATGAGGCATTCCCGTCTCCCCATTGCCCGAGGCAATAACGATGATGAATCATATTTCGTCGATGCGCTCAAAGCGGGCGCGCGTTTTGGCGTCATCGGCTCCAGCGATGACCATGCAACACTGCCGGGCAGCGTCCATCATTTCAGGACAGAACCTTATAAAGTGCCCACGCTCAATGGCTATGCCCACAAGGGGCTGGCAGCGGTAAGGTGTGACCGGCTTCAACGCTCCTGTTTGTTTGAAGCGATGCGATCTCGCAATACCTACGCCACTACCCATGCCCGTTCACTGGTCGATATTCAAGTAGATGACATTTCGATGGGGCGTGCGGCCGTTGCCGACAGATCCCTGAAACGCCGGCGTCAAATACATGTGTATTTTACGCTCCATGATGCCAGGAGCGCTAAAATAACGCTCATGCGCAACGGGGAGCCGTTTGAAGAGCAGACACTGAAAGGGGCTGATGTATCTGAACGACTCAATGAGGTTGTTTTTGAGGACAACGAGCCTTTGGACAGTGCCGTCTTAAAGGGGACAAGGTTTCATCCCGAAGCGTTTGCGGTATATTATGCAAGGGTGGAAGACAGCAATGGAGCCCATCAGTGGACCAGTCCTGTCTGGGTCGATATGGAGTGAGCATTTCTCTATGCTGCCAGCGCTGTATCGGCAGATGTACAAAGTTCAGGGTTCAGAAATAAGTCCTCAGTGGACCACGTTGAATGGTGGTTCCTACCGCCGGGCTTGTCCCGGTGGAGGAGTATTTATGCACTA
>JAGYMJ010000235.1 GCA_018400625.1 Planctomycetota bacterium | reverse complement strand
AACGAAGGAGTCCCCGTTTTAGGGACGGCACCTTACCGTGACGCGTTATGGGGGAGTGTCTCCGCGGGTTTGGATGGAAGGCTACGGCTTGGAGATCGCGTGCCGTCCCCTAACGGGAACTCTTGCCCGGGGGGGCTTTCTCATTTCCACGCGTTATACACCCGTGGCTAATAGCATGTCATCCCCTAACGGGGAACTCATGAGGGATATACGCCAATTGAGCGAACGCATTTCTTCTCTCTTTGTTGAAAAAACAGGTACTTTATCATATACTTTACTTCCATAAGCTTTCGGATGATTCAATCCATGATTGATCAATCCGGCAAGTTTGGCAAATAACATACCAAATACCAAATACCGAACACTGAATACTTAACTTATTTCACCGCAAAAAGATGAAGAGAATAAGCTATGGATGCTTTTTTTTACGAAGCTTTTGAAGAGGAACAGCAACAACTCAAAAAATATATGCCGTCCGTCATCGAAGCAGGCTACGATTGGCGTTCTGTACAGGAATCCGCCCACCGAACTCCACCCGCCAGGATCATCAGCGTCCGTACCCAGTCGGAGATTCCCCTGCAATGGCGCGAGGACCTGGATGCTCTGCTTACACGAAGTACCGGCTACGATCATATCACGGAATATAATGACCGATGCGAGCGTCCGCTGCCCGCCGGCTATCTGCCCCTCTATTGCCATCGCTCGGTCGCCGAACAGGCCTTAACGCTATTTATGGCGCTGTTGCGTAGGTTGAAAAATCAAACAGATCAGTTCGACAGTTTCCAAAGGGATGGATTGACGGGCGGTGAATGTCAGGGAAGAACTTTGCTGGTCGTCGGGGTCGGGAATATCGGATATGAGATGGTCTCTATAGGTCAAGGGTTAGGTATGCATGTGCTCGGGGTGGATATTGAACAGAAACATGATGATGTTTTTTATGTTGACATCGAAGAGGGGCTGAGCCGGGCCGATATCATTGTTTGCGCTATGAGTCTGAATGCTGACAATTATCATTATTTCGACAAAGCCCGGTGGGCGAAAGTTAAGCAGGGCGCAATTTTTATCAACGTCGCACGTGGAGAGATGGCTCCCATCAATGATATGGCTGAAGCTTTAGATGAAGGCCTTCTAAGCGGTGTTGGCGTTGATGTTTACGAACGGGAGGGCGATTTGGCCCACGCGCTGCGTGCGGGCCGCCCCAAGGATTTTCCGCAGTGGCAAAGACTCAAAGACCTGAAAGAACGTTTCAATGTTATATTCACCCCTCATAATGCTTTTAATACGTTGGAATCCGTGCAACGAAAAAGTCGTCAAAGTGCGGAACAAATAGTGAGTTTTTTGGAAAAGAGGCAATTTAAATGGCCAATACCATATCAGAAAAAATCATCTTAACAGTTATAGGCGGCGGAAGTGTTACCTGGATGCCAAAGTTAATGCGTGATGTGTACCGCGTTGACCAAATCCAGGGGGGGGAGATCAGGCTTGTCGATCCCCATAAAGAGCATACCGAAGCGGTTGCATCGATGCTTCGCAAGTTCAATGAGATCAGAGGCAAGGACTACAAGATAAGCGTCATGGAAAACAGGCAGGAAGCTCTGAAGGATGCCGACTTTGTGATGACCACCTTCAGCCCCGGCAGTATGGATGCGTTCTGGAATGATCTTGAAATCCCGGTCAAATACGGCATTCGCCAGCCTGTCTCAATGACCGTAGGGCCCTGCGGCATATCGGCCGCGATAAGAACGGCTCCCGTGGCTTATGAAATTGTTGAAGAAATGGAAGTACTCTGCCCCGGGGCGTGGCTGCTCAATGTCACCAACCCCATGAGCGTTGTCACCCGGGCTATGAACCTGGCTGCGGACAATGTGAGGGTGGTCGGCATGTGTCACGAGTTCCATAACCTTCCCCACTTTCTGGAAAAAATTCTAAATCTGGGGCGGCCGGAGGAGATAGATGTCCTGACTTACCTCTATCAATGGCTCGGCGAGCAGGGATTTGACTATACCATTGCCGGTCTGAATCATTTTATCTGGCTCACTGAAGCCACGCTCGACGGGAAAGATGTCATTCCGCAGATCAGAGATTATTGCCTGGCCAATGAAAGACTGCAATCCAAAAGTTATCCGGAAAACGGTCCCGGCAGCGCCGCTTACAACAAAACCGGTTTTGTTAATTTTGCGTTATGCCGCCATTTCGGCTATCTTCCCATCGTAGGGGATCGCCATCTCATTGAGTTTTATCCCAGCCTTTGCAATCTAAGAAACGGGTTCGGGATGAAATATCAGATACAAAAAACAGTCAGCGAAGGCCGCAGGCACAGTAAAGCGCTGGGGCTGGAACATATAAAAAATTTGGCGGCCGGGAAAGAGAATGCTGACTGGAACAGGAGCGGTGAAGAAATGGTGGAGATAATGAAAGCCATTGTTACCGGAACCAGCGTTACCGGAATCGTCAATATGCCCAATGAAGGGCAGATAGAAAACTTGCCCGAAGGAGTGGTTGTCGAGACGTTGGCCACGATCGGTGCGGACGGCATGACACCCAAACCCTCGGGGGCGCTTCCCGGTTCTGTGGGGTCGCTCTGTCGCCTCCATGCGGACGTCCATGAATTAACGGTCAAGGCGGCGCTGCAGGGAGACCGAAGCCTGCTGATCGAAGCTTTAAGTCTTGATCCATTGAGCGGTGGCGCCGATTTCAGCGAACTTTCGGATCTGGCCGATGAGTTACTGGTGGCCAACCGCCACTGGCTGCCGCGTTTTTTTGACTGAATCCAGGGATAAAATCGACCCCGGTCTGTTGAGAAAGGTGTATGCCGTTTGGCCAAAAAAACACCGCCGGACTGTTTTGTTTGAACGTAAGTCCTCAGTGAACCACGTTGTTTCCCTACCGTGCCCTGTGCCGGTGGAATAAAGATTCTGTGCTAAGT
>JAGYMJ010000234.1 GCA_018400625.1 Planctomycetota bacterium | reverse complement strand
GCTGTAGCTGAGAATCATCATTCCACCGGCACAGGGCACGGTGGAGATGCTGCGTGGTTCACTGAGGACTTACTGAACTTACAAACTCACCGGAGCTGATTGAATAGAGGTTTTGATAGTGACTTATTTATTAGAGATGTATTTTAACTTATTTTGCTTCATTTGACAAAGTTATAATAATGCAAGAGTATTGGAACAAAATAACAAATGTGATCCGTAAGTTTGCGTGCTGTATCAACAAGATTGTTACTGCTTGTCTTGTCGTGCCTTTTAAGGCCTATCAAAAAATGATATCGCCTTGCTTGCCTAAAACATGCCGATTTACCCCTTCCTGCAGTCAATATATGATAGACGCACTGCGTAAGCGCGGTCCTGTAGTAGGACTAATTATGGGCATATGGCGGATTTTCCGGTGTAATCCATTGGGAAAGGGCGGATATGATCCGGTAAGGTCTCGCAAAAACGGAGAAGATGATAAATTTATTGAATAGTTTTATTGATTCCGACAAAAGCGAGCATCCGGAATGCCAACGCGGCCTGTGCCTCGCGCAAGAAGTTCCAATAACCTTGAACGGCGGGATGGGACTTTGTTAAAAAAAATTATTGTTGTTATAAAGGGTTGAGGAGGCCGTTAAGATGAAAAGAAAGGGGATAAAAAAGCGATTGAAAAACGAGGCATAACACCGTTTATTTGACATAAAATGGCAAATTCGGTAATATCTTATGCAGAATAGACATGAATGTTTGACGGATATTTGCCGACGTGATTTTTTTACAATGCGGACGTTGTCCATTTTGTTTTAACCCAAAATTACTAAGGAGAGCAGGAAATGGCTGAAAAAAGGAAAGGTATCGATTCACTGATGAAAGAGATAAGGACGTTTGAACCGCCCGCCGAACTCGCGGCAAAAGCGCACGTGGGCTCGCAAGAGCAGTACGAGGAAATGTACAAGGCTTCAATTGAAGACCCGGACTCCTTCTGGCTCGATCAGGCCGAAACCCTTGACTGGGTCAAGAAACCGACAAAATCGTTGGAATACACCTGGGATACTGAAAGCAGAACTATCGAGCATAAATGGTTTGAGGACGGCGTACTGAACGTCAGTTATAATTGCCTGGACCGTCATCTTGGCACCCCTAAAGCCAAGAAGAAAGCGCTCATCGTGCAGGGCGACGAGGATGATGATCTGGTGGAAGCGACCTATGAAGAGCTTCATGAGGACGTGTGCAAATTTGCCAACGTTCTGAAGTCAAAGGGGATCGAGAAGGGTGACCGTGTGGCTATTTATATGCCGATGGTTTATGAGCTTCCGGTCGCTATGCTGGCTTGCGCAAGAATAGGCGCAATACATTCTATCATCTTCGGCGGGTTCAGTTCCGACGCCGTCAGAGACCGTGTGAACGATTCCGACTGCAAAATGCTTATTACCGCCAATGTTTCATTGCGCGGGGGAAAAGCAATACCCCTTAAAGATATAGCTGATGCCGGACTGACGGATACCCCGTCAATTGAAAACGTGATCGTCGTCAAGGTCAATGATGATGAATGTGATATGCAGGACGGTCGTGATACATGGTATCATGAAGAGATGGAAGGTGTCTCCTCCGACTGCGAGCCCGAGCCGATGAACGCTGAGGACCCGCTTTTTATCCTTTACACCTCCGGCTCCACCGGAAAGCCCAAGGGCGTTGTTCATACGACCGGCGGTTATCTGCTTCATACATCGCTTTCTCATAAGATCATTTTCGATGTCCATGACGACGACATTTACTGGTGCACCGCCGATATCGGCTGGGTGACGGGACACAGCTATATCGTTTACGGGCCTCTGGCCAACGGCTCGACCTCGCTCATGTTCGGTGGCGTCCCTACTTATCCCGATGCAGGTAGATTCTGGCAGATCTGTGATAAGTTCGGCGTGACTATTTTCTATACCGCTCCTACGGCAATCCGTGCACTGATGCGCTTCGGTGAAGAATGGCCGGCTAAATACAAACTCGACACCCTTCGTGTGCTGGGAAGCGTCGGCGAACCGATCAATCCTGAAGCGTGGATGTGGTATTACGAAAACATCGGAAGAAAGCGCTGCCCGATAGTCGATACCTGGTGGCAGACCGAGACAGGCGGCATCCTCATTACACCGCTGCCGGGCGCACACGTTTTGAAACCGGCAAGTGCCAACCGTCCTTTCTTTGGCGTCGACCCTGTTGTGCTGCGTGAAGACGGCTCGGAATGCGATGTCAATGAGGGAGGAAAGCTCTGTATAAAGCGCCCATGGCCCGGTATGATGAGAACCATGTGGGGCGACCATGAGAGGTTTGTCGACACCTATTTCACCATGTATAACGACCTCTATTTCTCCGGTGACGGCTGCCGCGTGGATGCAGACGGCGATTACTGGCTGTTGGGCAGGATCGACGACGTTGTCAATGTTTCCGGGCACAGAATCGGTACCGCTGAAGTGGAAAGCTCGCTTGTAAGTCATCCCAAGGTGGCGGAAGCGGCCGTTGTTCCTATGCCGCACGACGTCAAGGGGCAGGCACTTTATGCGTACGTCAGCCTTATAGACAACGTGGAGGACTCTGACGAGCTGAAAGAGGAACTCGTGAAGCATGTCCGCAAGGATATCGGGCCTATAGCGGCTCCCGAAAAGATTCAGTTTGCTCCGTCCCTGCCGAAGACGCGTTCGGGTAAGATTATGCGCAGAATCCTGCGTAAGATCGCCGAAAACGCCGTCGATCAACTCGGTGATGTCACGACGCTCGCCGACCCCAGCGTCGTTGAAACGCTTGTCAAAGAGCGTGAAGTGTAATTCACTTTAACGCCATATCACGAGCCTTCCGTCATCACCAATTCGGAAGGCTCGTTTTCTTACAATACAAATAGAACACTAAGGAGAAGGAGCAGAGCGTTATGGTACAGGAAGAACTTGAAATGCAGAATAAAGAGGTGAAAAATTACGGCTGGCGGGTGACTTTTGCAGGTATGGGGATAAACCTTGCACTCGGGGTTCTCTACGCGTGGAGCGTTATCAGTGAAGGCGTGCCGGACGCCTGGGGATGGACCGAGACCGACAAGTCGCTTCCCTATGCCATCGCCTGTCTGGTATTCGCGGCTATTATGGTACCGGCCGGGCGTATGCAGGATAAAATCGGCCCCAGGCTGGTGGCCACGATAGGAGGAATACTTGTTGGAGTCGGTATAGTCATGGCGAGTTTTTTTCAGGCACCGATCGGTTATATGATCGGGTTCGGAGTGCTGACGGGCGCCGGTATAGGATTCGGATATGCCTCGGCGACGCCGCCGGCGGTCAGATGGTTCAGCGCCGCGAAAACCGGAATGATAGCCGGTCTTGTCGTCTCCGGGTTCGGGCTTGCACCCGTCTATGCCGCTCCGTTTACCAGCCTTCTGCTCGAAAGGTTCGGACTGCAAAGAACCATGCTGATTTGGGGCGTAATATTTCTGGTGGTCGTCGTTTCCCTGGCACAACTGCTTAAGTTTCCCCCCAAAGATTATGAACCGCCCGAAGATGAATCCACTTCAGGTGCAAAGGGGTCTGCACCCGTAACCGAAGATTTTTTGCCCACCGTTATGCTCAGAACCCCCCAGTTTTACATGATATGGTTCATGTATGCATGCGGAGCCGGAGCGGGGCTGATGATAATCGCTAAGCTCGCAGCAATAGCTCAAGTCCAGGCCGGTATGCGCCTCGGTTTTGTGCTGGTGGCGGTGCTTGCCGTCGGGAACGGAGCGGGGAGAATAATAGCCGGTATGCTCTCGGACAAAATTGGGCGCCAGAAAACGCTGTTGTTATGCTTCGGCCTGCAGGCCGTTCTCATCCTGCTGCTTTCCAGGGCTACGGAAGGCAACCTTTTGGCCAACGTTTTTCTGCTGTCCGTGCTTTCCGCACTGATAGGCGCCAACTACGGGGCGAATCTCTCGCTGTTCCCCGCCATAACCAAAGACTATTTTGGCTCGATTAACTTCGGCGCCAACTATGGACTCGTGTTCACGGCCTGGGGATTCGGAGGGTTTATGCTGGCCACTGCAGCAGGTAAACTTTATGATATTTTTGGGAATTTCACCTACTCCTATTACAGCGCTACGGGACTTCTTATACTGGCAGCCCTTATGACGCTGCTTCTCTCGCATCCGAAGCCATTGAAAAAGCAGGATGCAGAGGCCTGATGTCCCTTATTCGGTACCGCTGTCATGCTCGAAACTGATAACTGCCTTGTCGCAGCTATAGATATTCAGGAGAAGCTGTTCCGCGTGATGCGAGAGCGTGAGACGCTCCTCGAAAACGCGGCTAAGCTCATACGCGGTGCCAAAATCCTTGAGCTGCCTGTTGTGTGGGCCGAGCAGTGCCCAGAGAAGCTCGGTTCCACCGTCCCATCAATATCAGAGCTGCTGGTGCCGGTCTCGCCGATAACCAAGACAACTTTCAGTTGCTGTGGTGAGGAGAAGTTCATTCAGACGCTTGAGGCGGCCGGACGCAAGCAGATCGTTTTGTGCGGCATTGAAGCTCATGTCTGCATCTATCAGACCGCCGTCGAGCTGGTTTGCAGAGGATACGATGTGCAGGTGGCCGCCGATGCCACCTCTTCGCGAAAAGAATTCGATAGAGAAATAGCTCTGCAGCGTATGCGCGCCAAAGGTGTCGAAGTTACTTCCGTGGAGGCCGCGCTGTTTGAGCTTGTTCGGGATGCAAAATCGACCGCATTCAGGCGCATAAGCCGTATAGTAAAGTAAACTTCTACGCGTTTAATGACCCCGCATCGACAATAAATTGCCGATGTGGAGTAACACAGACATTCCTGTCTGTGGGTAAGTCCTCAGTGAACCCCCTGGCATCCCCACCGTGCCTTGTGCCGGTGGAATGAAGATCAAGTGCTAAGTTCGCGAAGCTATAGACCGTAGTTAATGCGGGGCGCATTAACGGCTAAAGAGTCTTTTGATACAACGTTCGTAGCGTTTAATCTTCATTTTATCCTGAACCGACAATAATTCACTGAGGGCCTTTTCCCCTTTCCCCCCCTATGCCCCGAATGGGGCGGGGTTGGGTAGCCCCCGGTTTTCAACCGGGGTGCGGAATGGCAACACACAATCCAGGCGTTCTGACAGGGCGCGGTTGGCGTCGCTTGCGCCAAACAAAAGCCTTTGTTTTGTTCTCTGCGACTCCGCGGTGAATTATTCCCTGTCTCATCGTCCGCAAACTTGAAAGCGGGCCGTTTTTTTTAGCGAAATAGATTTTTTGAAAGAAATATGGCATTCGTCACGTATTATAAATAGAGGGCAAAAATCCAGGGGAAAAGGAAGTATCGGGTATATATGCGGGGCCGAAAGAAGCATAGAAAATTTATTTTTTCAGG
>JAGYMJ010000233.1 GCA_018400625.1 Planctomycetota bacterium | reverse complement strand
ACTTAGCGGTGAATCATTGCCTCCACCGACACGGGGTCGGTGGGGGGCTTGGTGGTGCATCGCTTACGTAGTAATGAATCATTGGCTTCACCGGCACAGGACCGGTGGTGGCAAAAGAACGACTGCGCCGACAGGCGCCAAAGACCACCATGAGTAAAATTTCTCTGCCAACGGGAATATACAAATAATTGAAAAAGGAGAGACCGTAATATGGAAAAGAAACTCTGCGTAACAAGCGATTTTTGGGATGATCTTCTGCATGCCGGCCGCCATTTTGAGAGACACGATCTGGATGCTATGATGCAATATGCAGCCTCTCTTAAAGCTGAACGTTTTGAATGGGTGCTGGATACTGTATGGACCTTATATAATGAGGACAGCCCGGTCGGATTTGACCTGCTGTACTCGGCTTGTGAAGCTGCACATCGTTACAATATGCGCTTCGATGTGGTTTTTAAACCGTTCGAAGGCGCTCTCAAAAGTGGCACTTTTCTTCCCACCTCCTTCCCACCTCCCGGTCAGGCGCCTTTGCTTGAAGAACCCGACGCCCTGCTGCACGCCGTACGTCCTTTTGTGGCCGACCACCCCCATATGCGCATAGGGCGCGCTGAAGATGATGCTGTGGACCCCGGGGGCGGCATCCGAAAAATAAAGCTGGTGAAAAACGACGATTCAGCGGCGCCTTTCGGTCCCGACGATTTTTCGATCTGGACGAGTACACGTAACGGCGGTTTTCAGCGGTATAATGGACCCGTGTTCTGGAGTGAAACTCTCGAATGGCGCCCAAACTTCCCCTATGATGATCGGGAGTGTCGAATAATAAACCTGAACGGTCTTGAGATACCTGAACAACAGCGCTTTATACTTCTCCGATGTGAAAGTAAAAAGAACAAAAGTGATTTTGCCAATTCTATTGAAAAAATCGTTGAACTGGAGTCGGAAAACGGGAATGTCATCCCCTCTATGCCGTCACGACTGAGGGTTGACGGCGATAAACTTTTAAAACGTGCCCGATGCATTGCCGAACTTGAACTGACAAACTATCTGAAAGACCCGCAAGTCCGAAATCTTCTGAAAGATCGCGACCGCTTCCTGTCCGGGTGCGAAGATATGTTCAAATTCGCCCAGCGCTGCGAAGACATCTCGCTTGTCAAAACGGGTGAACTTGCGGTTGCACGCGGTAAATCGCGTTACATCAGCGGCGCCCTCCATCCCCTCTACCCCGAAGTGCGTGAGAACTGGCTGGAACATGTCAAATTCTGTGTTGATCGGGGGGTGGATGGGGTCAATATCCGAATAGC
The DNA here is from genome assembly GCA_018400625.1 of Planctomycetota bacterium. Classification (GTDB taxonomy): domain Bacteria; phylum Planctomycetota; class Brocadiia; order SM23-32; family SM23-32; genus PUMZ01. The sequence continues at coordinate 868 of JAGYMJ010000233.1, read as the reverse complement.
GAACCATAACCGAAGCTATGAGCCATGGGCGCACGGGTTCAATGAAGCGGTGTTGCAGCGAACGGAACACCGGGATAATATTGCCGAGGTGAGGCGCATCAACGGCCAGGCATATACACAGTTTTTACGGGAGGCCCGGGAACTGCTCCATGCGCATGAAAGGGAATTGGGTGTTCATCTTAATTCCGAGCATTTCAGGCATGATGACCGATCACCGTTCAGTTGCAAATTGCCGCGCAATTTCGACTGGCAGTGGGAACTGTGGCTGCGTGAAATTGCCGATTATGTGGAGTTCCGCGGCGCTTTTACCCAGCGGCCTGAAAACTTGCGCGAAGTGACCGACCGCATAGGTCTCGTCGCACGTGAAGCCGGCATCCCCTTTATTTTCCAGTCCAACCGGGGCAGTCCGATGCATTTCAAGGGCCCCCATCATTGCCTGGCTGAAGAGATGAACTGGGTGCGTTCCCATCCCGATGTGACGGAATATAATCTTTATGAAACGGCGAATTTCAGCCGAATCGGCCGCGATAACCGATTGGAAGGCAGTAAGGATATGGCGGCACTGGTGGATCGCTGCTGGTGGAAAAATGATGCTTGAGGATCCATCGATCGATTGAGTTGATACTTAAAATGATAATCTGAAGAATCATAGAAAGTTGAATTGTAATTACCCTGTAAATCCTGGTAAGTTCTCAGCGAACACCGGAGCATCCCTACCGTGCCTTGTGCCGGTGGAATGAAGATCAAGTGCTGACTCTTGAAATTATAGATCGTCGAAGATGCGCCCTGCATAAACGGCTAAAGGGTGTTGATACAACGTTCCTGGCGTTTAATCTTCATTCCACCGGCACAAGGCACGGTGGGGATG
>JAGYMJ010000232.1 GCA_018400625.1 Planctomycetota bacterium | reverse complement strand
ACTTAGCTCTGAATCATTATTCCACCGGCACAGGGCACGGTGGTGATGAGGTAACGTGTTTCACTGAATATTTACCACTGAATGTATATTTTTTTTGGTTTTCCACAGCCTGCCGCCATCACTTTCTTGCTTGGAGTTCATAAATGTCAATATTAGATGCTCTCATCAGAAGGAAGGTCCTTACGACCGTGCTGGTCTTAATTGCAATTATTATGGGAGGGCTTTCGTATTTTACTATGGGTGTCAGAAGGTTCCCCGATATAGACTTCCCCATGTCTGTTATCGTAACTTCTTATCCCGGCGCCACACCGGATGAGATCGAATCTGAAATCACTATTGACATCGAGGATGCGATAAGCAGTGTGTCGGGAATAGAAGAAATACAGTCCTATTCCCAGCACGGCATGTCGCTGGTCATGGTGCAGTTTGACCTGGATGAAGATATTGATATCAAAGCGATGGACCTGCGCGATGAAATCGACCTGATACGGCGTCAACTGCCCGACGATGCGGAAGACCCAATAGTCAGGAAGTTTGATTTCGAGCAATTACCTGTTGTAACGCTGGCGTTGACGGGGGAATATGAGGTCGATGAACTTTTCAAAATGGCCGAGGATTACCTGGAGGATTCGATTGCCCAGGTTCCCGGTGTGGCGGAAGTGGATATCACCGGCGGCCGGAAACGCGAAATTCATGTTCTTCTTGATCCAATCAGGTTGCGTGCATACGGCATATCCCTTGATCAGGTAAACTCGGCTCTTCGTGCCGCAAATATTGAAATATCCGCCGGGGATATTGAAGAACCCTCTCTGGAATACACTTTCCGCACGGTCGGAAAGTTCAGGGATATTGATGAGATCCAGGATATCCCGGTGTCCAGAAATGAAAACAGCACGGTCCATATCAGTCATATCGGTAAAGTTATCGATTCGTTGGAGGATGAGGAGACCCGCTCCCGAGCCAACGGGCGCTCCAGCATCGTTATGACCGTTCAGAAACAAGCGGATGCCAACGATGTGGCTATTTCTGACGCCATACAGGACCTTCTGCCTGAATTAAGGGAATTGTTACCTGAAGGGGCGAAGCTTTTCATTACCGAGGATACTTCGGACTTTATCCGTGGTGCACTGGGCAATGTACGCACAAATATTATCATCGGCATGATGCTCACTGCGCTTGCTCTGTATCTTTTTTTCAGTTCCTGGCGCGGCACTATTATCGCCGCCGTTGTCATGCCTTCAGCCCTTATCATATCTTTTGTCTTTCTGATGTTCTCCGGCGTCAGCCTTAATATCCTGACGCTTACCGCACTTGCGCTTTCCGTGGGCATCGTCGTGAACAACTCCATTCTGATACTGGAAAATGCCCACCGTTTTGTCGAGGAAGGACTGGAACCGACCGATGCGGCAATAAAAGGCACGAAGGATATTGGTTTGGCCATCGTCAGCTCGACGGCGACCAATCTGGTGGTATTTTTGCCGATAGCGTTCATGGGAGAGATTATTGGAAGATTTTTCACCGAGTTCGGCCTTACAATCGTGTTTGTCACCACAGTTTCCTTAATGATCTCTTTTACCTTAACCCCGATGATGTGCGGCCTGCTGCTTAAACATAATAATCAGAAGAAAGATAATTGGCTGCTGTCGCTTCTGCACTTCCCGCCTAAAATATGGCAGTGGTTCGTTGTATGGCTCAAAGATAATTACCTCGGAGTTCTGAGTTGGTGTTTGAGATGGCGTAAACTCACTCTTCTGATAACAGTGCTCCTGGTCATTGTGGCTTTTGCCGGGCTGGCCACGGTGGTCGGCGCCGAATTCTTCCCGCGTTCCGATGAGGGCGCTTTCAGAATTACTATGGAAACCAAGCTGGGAAGTTCCCTGCAGTGGACGTCTGACCGAGTTCAAGAAGTGGAAAAAATTATCGTGGAACATGTTCCGGCAGAGTATTTGGAAAATTATTATGCTCAGGTCGGAACCTCTTCGGGATTTGTGGGCGGGGTCTCATCCGGTGCTCATCTCGGTGAAATCTCTGTCTCCCTCATCGATGCCATGAAAAGGCCCGATACTGTTGATCAAATTCTGAACAATCTGCGTCCGTACCTGGCGAATGTCCATTCGGTTCAAATGTCAACTTCAACGGAGGCCACGGGCGGGCCGGGCGGTGCGCCCATCGAAATCGATATCTATGGTGATGATGTCGATGAGTTGCAGAGAATCACAAGAGAAATCATGCAATGGGTGATCGCTACCGACGGAACTACGGATGTTGACCAGTCCTACAGGACCGGAAGACCAGAAATGTCTTTTGTCCCGGATCATAAGGTACTCAAACGGCATTTTCTTAATGCAAGTGAAGTCGGACGAACTTTAAGGGCTTATATTGAGGGCCAAACACCTACAGGCTTTTTTGACCGTGGGGAAGAATATGATATACGCGTGAGATTGCAGGATGAATACAAACAATGGGGTGAAGATGTCAGAACCCTTTTTATTAAATCCAATGCCACCCAAAGTATGGTTCCGCTTACCGAACTCGGGACTCTGCAATACGTCGCCGGGCCCGTTTCCATCATGCGAAAAGACCGCCGCAGGCTCATCACCGTCTCATCACAACTGACCGGTGAACGGACCCTGGGGGAAGTGAGGGATGATATAGAAACAGCTATAAATAATGAGGTGAATATTCCTGAGGGCATAAGGATAGATTTTGCCGGCGAGGTTGAGATGATGCGGGATAATTTCGCCGAATTGTTCCGGGCAATGGCCACGGCCGGCGTGCTTACTTTTTTGTGTACGGCCGGTATAATCGAATCCTTTTTCCTTGCAGTGATCATTATTCTTACCATACCGGTGTCTTTTATCGGGGTGGTTCTGGCCCTTATCCTTGGCGGAGTGGCCCTGAATATCTTTTCCCTCATGGCCATGATCATGCTTGTCGGTATGGTGGTCAATAACGCAATAATTGTCCTTGATCACGCGACACGACCGGAGCATCAGCATCTGCCGCCAAGCCGGAGAGCTTATAATGCATGTTCGCTGCGGTTCAGAGTGTTGTTAATGGCCAACCTGACGACGGTCGCCGCTATGATCCCTCTATCGCTTGGCTTAGGCTTTGGCGGTGAAATTTTCCGACCTCTCGCACTTGTGCAGATAGGCGGAATAATCGCGGCGGGAACGTTGGCGTTGTTGGTCATACCGGTAATTTATACGAGTTGGTATAACCTGATCGAACGCCGTAAAGATAAATGATCTAAGTATTTGGTATTGGCGATGTGTAAGTGTTCAGTGAACCCCGGAGCATCCCCACCGTGCCTTGTGCCGGTGGAATGAAG
>JAGYMJ010000231.1 GCA_018400625.1 Planctomycetota bacterium | reverse complement strand
GATTAACGGCTACGGTTGTAAGTTATATACACGTAGTGCTTAATCATCATCCCACCGGCACAGGGCACGGTGGAGCAACAACGTGGTTCACTGAGGACTTACACCGCACAATGTCTTTTCCGCCATCAAATCAGCATTATAACTGCTGCGCACGAACGGTGCGCTGCCGACGGCTTTAAATCCCATGCTGTAGGCCCGCTTTCCCAAGGATTCAAACTCTTCAGGCGTAACGAACTCCTTCACCTCAAAATGCGCATCGGAAGGCGCCAGATACTGCCCCAGGGTGATCGAATCACAGCCGGCCTCAACCAAATCTTTCATGACCGCAACGATTTCTTCTTCGTGTTCTCCCATCCCGAGCATAAGTCCGCTCTTGGCCCGCAATCCGGAATCGGAAACCTGCCTTATGACATCGAGCGAACGCTCATAATCGGCCTGTGGCCGCACCTCGGCATACAGCCGCGGAACGGTTTCAAGATTATGGTTATAAATATCCGGCCCCGCATCGATAACCCGGGCAATATCGGTTCTTCGGCCCTGAAAGTCGGGCGTCAGCACCTCCAGGGTCGCATCTTTCACCAGATCCCTTACTTCGGCTATAGTACGGGCAAAATGCTTGCTGCCCCCGTCCTCAAGATCATCTCTTGTTACGCTGGTGATCACCACATGTTTCAAACCGAGTTCACGCACCGCTTCGGCAACTCTCTGCGGTTCGTCCGGCTCCAACGGCCCGGGAGATTCGCTGCTGTTGACAGCGCAAAATCGGCAATTTCGAGAGCAGATGGCTCCCAATATCATAAAGGTCGCCGTGCCGCGTGCAAAACACTCGCACAGATTCGGGCAGTGGGCTTCACGGCAGACGGTCTCAAGCTGCAATCGGTCAAGAACATCTTTAACTCCGGCCAATTTGCCCGGATGAGCCAGCCTTTTTTTCAGCCAGACCGGCAATTTTTTATGTTTTCCTCTCTTCTGCTGCATTCAATCCACCTGTTCACTTATCTCATATTCACTGAACTCATCCGACGAGTATGTGATAATTTCCCCGTCATCAGTTCGTTCCATTATCATGCTTTCCACACCTTCCAGAGAATCGATCAGCTCCATACCCCGTCGGGCTCCCATCACACTGACAGCGGTTGCAAGGGCATCGGCCTCCAGCGCTGTCGGGGCGATGATCGTGACGGACGGAACATTTTTCACCGGCCGGCCCGAACGCGGATCGATGATGTGGGAGAATCTTTTGTCGGCTATTGTATAATAGCGCGCATAATCGCCGCTTGTGGCCACGGCGGTGTCTTCGACACTCAACATCACCGGACCGTTAAACTTTCCAAAAGGATCACGCACCTGCACCCGCCACTTTTCGCCGTTTTCTTTTCGCCCCAGGACCACCATATCACCACCTATATCCACTAAAGCGCTCCGGCATCCCAATTTTTTCATTTCCTCTATAGCCTGATCTATCGCAAACCCTTTGGCAATCCCCCCCAGATCCAGACTCATCCCCTCCCTCTTCAGACGGACCCGATTATTCTCCAATAATTCTATTTTTCCCGATCCTATCCGAGCGAGCACATCCTGCAGAGCGGAATCCGACGGAAGCCGATCATTTTTCTGCGCCTGTCGCCATATCTCTTTTAAGGGCGTATAAGTAATATCGAATGCGCCGTGAGTGAGTTCAAAGAATTGTTTGGCGCTGGAAACGACCTGATATGTTTTTTCGGATACTTCAACATTCTCCCCCGCTCCCGCCTCGTTCAACGCTGTGATATCGCTTTGGGGATTATAAAAACTCATCAGAAAAGCGATGTTTTGCACCGTGTTCCTGGCGGAATTCAGATAATGTCCGGCTTCTTCCTGGGTGGAGGCATAAACAACCAGATGGGCATCCGTGCCCATCGTTTCGAAATGCATCGAGAAACAACCCGATCCACGCCCATCGGGAATGACTCTCACGTGCTGATCGGCTGGTCTTTGAGTCAATGCAAAGACAGCAGCGATAAGCAACGCGATCGCAGGGAAAATGAGTAATCGATAATTTTTTTTATTCATATTAAAATACCGGGGTGTTTTCAGAGGCTTCAGCCCTGGGAAAAATTTTTATGGCTAAAAAAAACTATAACTCTTCTCCGGCGTCTCCGGATTATGCGCTTACGGACCGGCCACCGGCTCCGGCTCGACCTCGCGTATAATGCCGCCCATCGACTCGATAACGCCGGTGTAGTTCGGAGGAACCTTGACCCGGAAATAGGCCTTTCCATTTTCATATTTGCGCCCGACCACAGCGCCGTTTTCATAAAGCAAAGAAAACAGTTTCCCATTCCCCACTCCGGTTTCGACGGTCAGCTCCACCTGGAATTGATCCATAAAATCCTGAACAATACGTTCAAGTTGATCTATCCCCTCTCCGGTTTTGGCGCTTACTGAAACAGAAGATTCCTCTTTTTGGCGCAGAAGCGGCAGAGAAGAGCGTTCCTGCATGGCATCCAGTTTATTCAGGACCAGACAAACCGGCTTTTCGCTGCAGCCCAGATCATCAAGCACTTCATTCACCGCATCGATCTGATCCATAGCATTTTCAGAAGAAGCATCGCACACATGCAGCAGCAGATCAGCCCCGCGCGCTTCTTCCAAAGTCGCGTAGAAGGAAGCCACGAGGTGGTGGGGAAGTTTGCGTATAAACCCCACGGTATCGCTCAGCATCACTTCCCGCCCGTCCCCGAGCTCCCACGTGCGTGTACGGGTATCAAGCGTCTCAAAAAGATGATCCTTCACGGCCACACCGGCGGAAGTCAGCCGGTTCATGAGGGTGGATTTCCCCGCATTGGTATAGCCGACCAGGGCAACGGTGTTAAATCTGTCACCGCGGGACTCGGCGGTTCTGTGCCGGCGGCCCTCGATTTTAGCAAGTTCCGACTTCAGATCGGCGATTCTCTTTTGAACCAGGCGCCTGTCAACCTCCAACTGCTTCTCACCGGGGCCCCTGACTCCAATCCCCCCCCCAATGGTTCCGCCTGCCATCCTGTCAAGATGCGTCCACATCCTTTTGAGGCGCGGGAAAGCATATTCAAGCTGCGCCAATTCCACCTGCAGCTTTGACTGCAGGGTGCCGGCATGCTGGGCAAAAATATCCAAGATCAACTCGCTCCGGTCGCAGACCTTAATTTCGAGCCTTTCTTCCAGGTTCTTGACCTGGGCGGGTTTGAGATCATCATCACAGATAACAATTTCGGCATTCTTTTCTTCACACAGTCTTTCCAGCTCCGTCACCTTTCCCCTGCCGATATAAGTGGCCGGATCCGGTCTGTTCCGCTGCTGACGAAGCTGCCCGACAACATTAGCTCTGGCCGTTCGGGCCAATTCATCAAGTTCCGCAAGGCTTGTCTGCGCGTTATCACGTTCCATCGCGGAATAAGATTGCACAAGCACCGCTCTTTCGGCGTGCAAGCTTAATTCAGTACGTTTTAAGTCCACCATATTTCTTTTTTAGTCCCTCAAAATAAAAGAAGCTGTTAAGATTCTTATTTAATTATAATAACACAATTCAGGAGAAAAGTCCATGTAGAAGAGCGCACAATTTCCCCGACAAGCGATATATTTAACCTCTCGGTGATCGGTATGCTCAATCAAAAAGGAAAATTGGAGAGACGTCGATGCGGCGGTTCAACAGATCAATGCATTGCGGGGAAAGCAAAATGTTTTTGAGGAGCAATTTCTCAATAAGAAAGAAGAGAGCCGTCCCTATGGCGCTGCCGAGATGGTTTCGTTGTATTACGTAAATATTCGGCGAACCACGCGGCATCCTACCGCACCTTGAGCAGCATCCCCACCGTGCCTTGTGCCGGTGGAATGAAAGATTAAACACGAC
>JAGYMJ010000230.1 GCA_018400625.1 Planctomycetota bacterium | reverse complement strand
GGCGGTAACGTGTTTCACTGGATATTTACGAAGATTAAACACGACGAACCTTATAACAACACCTTTGGCTATGATCTATAAGTTCGAAACTTAGTATTTGATCTTCATTCCACCGGCACAAGGCACGGTGGGGATGCCACACGCTGGAGCTGCTGCGTGGTTTACTGGGGATTTGCGGGAACGTTGGGTATGTCAAGTTAATAAACTTAATCAAGCACCAAAATAGACAGGAGAAAAAAGATGACAGAAAAGCAAAACAGTAAGGTTTTTATACGGGCCGGTGAACCGGTCGGGATCATAGGCGGGAAAGACAGCCGCTATTGCAGGACGGACGATGCTTTTGTGGTCTGCCCGGACGAACGCTGGGGCAATCCTCTTTATGCCGATGCATGCCTTGAAGAAAATGATTTTCATATCCATGCGCGCCTGACCCTCGACCGGCTGATCGGAACGGGTGTTTCGCTGCTTCTGGGTGGCCATTATCACTACAACTGGTCCCGTCCCGAGGGCAACCTCACTCTCCGTATCTGCCTGGATGAAGACCGGATCCCGACACGCAGAGCGGGAATCATGACCGCCGGCAAAGAGATGCTTATCGTTCATGGACGAACGGAACCACGTAAGCCCTGGTGCGTTGCCGACGACTCAACCGAAAAAGAGTTTGTCGGCGCGTGCAGTGATTATTTCAGAGCCGGTGAGCCGTTCGACGTTGATATCTACCGACGGCAAGGCGACCTGTCTTTCGAGATCAACGGCAAAGAGGTTTTCCGCACCTGCCTGGACGATGAAAGTCGAATATCGCGCGGACGTAATGAACATGGCTGGCCGATCAACTTCGGTTTCCTGCCGGGGCGCGGCATGGTGAAGATTCACGAATTTTGGGCGGAAGGTTCTTTTGCCGAGCCGACTCGCCCCACCACCGATGTCTGGCAGCAGAACAGCGAAGGTTATTCTCACTACCGTATCCCCGCGCTCTGCACGACACCCGGCGGACGCCTGCTGGCCTTCGCCGAGGCGCGCCGCACCTACCTCTCTCGCGGATGGGAATGGAACGACTCGCGGGGCCGGGAAATCGGGGCGAGCGAGATCCACTGCGTGATGAAAACTTCAGAGGACGACGGCCTCACCTGGTCGGATCAGAAAATCCTTATCGACCGCGGGGCAAGCTACGAGGCGCGCGATCCCTCGCCGCTCGTGGATGAGGAAACGGGTGAAATATTCCTCTTCACCCGCGGCCCCTGGGTCATCTCCTCAAAAGACGAGGGGCAGTCATGGTCCGCACCGCGTTCACTGGCCCCAGCGCTTCCCGGCGATTGGAATAGCCTGACACCCGGCACGGCCAACTGTGCTGTCCGATTACGACACGGGCGTCGGCAGGGGCGGTTGCTGGTCGCACTCTACACCAAAAGTGTCATCGGCCTGATTTTTTCCGATGATCACGGCCGCACCTGGCAGCCGGGCGCCCTTTTCGCATCCTACGGCGCCTGCGAGCCGGCAATCGTTGAACTCTCCGACGGACGCGTGATCGTGAACGCCCGACAGCATTCGGATCAGATCGGACGTTTGATACTGGTCAGCAACGACGGCGGGACGACGTTTGATGAGAAGCGTTATGACCCTGAACTGCCGACCGCCGAACCCGGTAATCGCTGCCAGTCCTCACTTATGGCGTTAGAATCTTCCGACGCCGGATCGACGGGGAGCGAACGGCCGATTATCTTCTGTGGTCCGACCGAGGGGCGAACCCGTCTGACGTTGAAAGTCAGCCTGGACGACTGTGCGACATGGCCGGTCTCCAAAGTGCTTGATAACGGCTCGGCCGCCTATTCGGCCCTGACGGCACGACCCGGGGGGCAGGTGGGGGTGCTTTACGAGCGGGACAAATACAGGCGACTGAGTTTTCAGCGCTTTGATTTGAAATCGCTTATTAACGGCTGATATACTCCAGAAAAAAAATTCAAAAAGAGGAGCGCATGATGAAATCTGAAATTCAAAGAAATAACCTGTGTTGGCATGATGCGAGCATGTTGACGGTTGAGGGCAGGGGGTGGCGGGATACGGAGGTTTTCTATGAGCGGCTGCCTGCCAGGGCCCGTGAAATCGTTAATCAGCGACATTGGGAACATGCGCGGTGCCCCGCCGGCATGACCATTCATTTTTCGTCCAACGCCCCCTCGTTGTCCGTCAAATGGGACGGGTTCAAGGGGCAGGCGGGATTCAGCGGCCTGGACCTCTACGTCAGACACGATGGGAGATGGAGGTGGCTGGCGGTTGCCACAGCAGCACAACCACTGAATGAAAAAGAGTTGTTCGCCGGTATTTCGGGCGAATTCCGCGACTACATGCTCTACCTTCCGCTGTTCCACCAGCTTCAACACGTTGAACTCGGCATCCCCGAGGGAGCCGAGATCAAGGCGACCACACCCCGGGATAAAAAACCCGTCGTCTTCTACGGCACCTCCATCACCCAGGGGTCGCGCGCTTCAAGAGCCGGGATGACCTATTGCGCAATCCTGGGACGCTGGCTGGACCACCCGGTGATGAACCTGGGGTTCAGCGGGAACGGCAACATGGAGCCGCGATTTGTTGACCTCCTTTGCGAACTGGATCCAGCGGCCTATGTCCTGGACTGCCTGCCGAACATGACGGCGCCGCTGGTCGGGGAACGGGTTGAACCGGCGGTCAGGAAACTGCGCGCCGCGCGAGCCGCAGCACCGATTGTGCTGGTTGACAGCATGCTGTATTGTGACGCGTTCCTCAAGACGCACAGGAAAAACCGTTACTTGTCCTCGAACCGGGCTCAGTATGCCGTTTACCAGAAACTTGTCCGGGAAGGCATGGGGAATCTGCATTATATCAGGGACGGAGACCTGATCGGCGCCGACGGCGAAGCGACGATTGACGGCACCCATTTCACCGATCTGGGATACATGCGTTTCTCGGAAAAACTGTTTGAGCACCTGAAAAAAATGGAACCGTTTCATTGATTACGGAACATCTGATTTTTGACAGGATCAACAGGATTGACAGGATTTTTCCCAGAGAAGTCAATATATGACATCAAAAAGTCAATAATTGCTATGGTAATCGTTAACGCAATGCAGTATAATCCATGTGTAAGTCCTCAGTGAACCACGTCGATTGGTGGTTCCTACCGCCGGGCTTGT
>JAGYMJ010000229.1 GCA_018400625.1 Planctomycetota bacterium | reverse complement strand
CAGACAAGAGTCCCCGCCAGGGGACGGCACGCCGTCCAACCCGGAGCTTACTGTCCAAAACCGGGTTCCTTCGAAAGAACGAACACCTTAACGTGGGGTGCCGTCCTCTGACGGGGACTCAGTCGTTTGTGGAGTGTATCCCGAATTCGCCGTCAGACGTTCTTTGGCACCGATTACCGGTTACCGGTTACTGATTACCCGCTTGCTGTGGGTTTAGCGCAGTTATTTAGTGAACGCCATAGACTAACACTCGAGTGGGAAAACAATTCCGTCTGAAGAAGAACAGTATGGCCCCCTTTGGTCCATCAAGGGTAATTCCACAGAATTGAAACATTCAGTGAAATGGAGTGGTCAACACCCGTGTTGGTTGCAAAATCTTTTTCTTTGCTCTTATAATAGGCAGCTATTCAACAAAAGAAAACTATGGTTCAGAACGTACACCAAAAAATGGAAAGTCCTCAGTGAACACCGTGGCTTCTCCACACGTAGCTCTGAATCGTCATTCCACCGGCTCAGGGCACGGTAGTGATAAAACTACGCACTTCACTGAATATATACGTTAAAATAATGGAATGATGAAAGATTGCATTTTTACAGAGTAATAGTTTTTTGGGAGAAATAACATGGCTTTGAGCAGGTTTACTGAATGTATATCAGGAATAATTAAACGGGACGATATTCGCGGCACTTACGGTGAGGGTATTGATGCGGATACCGCCGGCACCCTCGGCGAGAATCTTGCCGCGATATTTGCCGAAGGGACCGCTGTCCGGCCCGTTAATGTGGTTGTAGGACACGATATGCGTCTCAGTGGTGCTGTTCTTGCCGCTGCACTGAGTAAAGGGCTTTCCAGGGGCGGCTGCAGGCCTGTAAATCTCGGGCTTGCAGGAACGGAACTTGTCGGATTTCTTGTGGCGCACTACAGCGAACTGATTGACGGCGGGGTGATTATAACCGCGTCCCATAATCCTGCCGACAACAATGGATTCAAGTTTTTCGGTCGTCAAGGGCTCCCTTTGCCGGTCGCCAAAGACATAGCACCCCCGGCCCCTGAAGATCCGCTGAAATATCTGGAACTCGGGATCAAGAAACGCAGGATTCCTGCAAGGCTGAACTGGGAAGATTTTGCGCCGGACTACATCAATACGGCTGTAGAGAAGGGCCAACTGGATTTTGATAAAGCGGCATCAGGAGCTAAAACCCCGTTGAAAGTGGTGGTTGAAGCCGGAAACGGTATGGGAGGGCGCATCACGAGGGAGTTTGCAAAGATAACGCCCCGGTTCGATTGGGTGTTTTCCAATGAAGTCCCGGACGGTCGTTTCCCTGTCACTGTTCCCAATCCCTTGCAGCCCGCCTATCAAAAGATGGTGACGGACCTGGTTAAAATGAACGATGCGCACGTCGGGCTGTGTTTTGACGGCGATGCGGACCGTGTTGCTTTGGCGGATGAGAATGGTGATATTATATCGCCGCCCCTGCTTGCTATGCTTATAGGCAGAAAACTGCGGGAAAAGCTCGGTCCGGATTGCATCATTGCCCATAATATGGTGTGCAGTTGGGCGATAGCCGACGCTCTGGGGGATAGAAAAAAAGTGCTTGCCGACGCGGGGACGTTCATGACGCCGGTTGGATACGGGAAGATCAAACCCATTATGTTCAATAATCCTGATATAGCTTTTGGGGCCGAGCACAGCGGTCACTATATGTTCCGTGACTTTTATACCGCCGACAGCGGCATGCTGGCCGCCCTGATAGTGCTTGAGTTCGCAGCGGAACTCCATGCTGAAGGCGGTTCGCTTTCAGCCGAACTCGTTGAATTCCGCCGTAAATACCAGGAATCGGGGGAAATCAATTTCGAGATGCCGGCCGAAAGATCTGCCGATCAGGTGATCGGAGAGGCGGTGAACGCCTTTGAGAGCGAAGCAGAACGAATGTACGGTGTGGCGGAGGAAGGCGTGAAGCCCATAAAAAAGTTCCCCCCCCCGTTCGATCAGGCCGTCTCCGATGTGCGTATAGAGTGTAAAGGCTGGTGGTTCTGTCTCAGAAAAAGCGGCACGGAAGGCAGCGGGGGCGGGCTCTGCCGGCTGTATGTCGAAGCTGTGGGAGATAAAGAACTTATGCAAACCAAACGTGACAAGCTTGTCGAACTGATAGGGTCTGAATATAGAGTCTCTTAGAATTCTTTGACGGCACCGTAAACTACAAGAGGGAGGTTTTACCCAATGGACACTTTTGAATGTATCAAGGCACGACGAAGTGTGAGGAGTTATTCTGGCAGGGACATCGAAGGGGAAAAATTAAATGCTATTCTGGATGCTGCGCGGCTTGCCCCCTCAGCCAATAACCGACAGAACTGGAAGTTTATAGTGGTGAAAGACCCTGAATTGCGTGAGCAGATCTCCGCAGCGGCCAAGGGACAAAAATTTGTTGCTGAAGCGCCGGTTGTGATCGCGGCATGTGCTGTGAATACTGATCATGTGATGACATGCGGGCACCCCGCCTACCTTGTCGATCTTGCGATAGCCATTGACCACATGACGCTCGCCGCACGCGCAATGGGTATTGGAAGCTGCTGGATCGGCGCCTTCGAACAGGAAAAAGTCAAGAAAATCCTTGCTGTTCCCGACTCCTCAACCGTTGTGGAACTTTTACCGCTGGGCTATCCGAGCGAATGGCCGCCCGCTAAGCCGAGAAAATCACTGGAAGAAATCATCTCTGTTGATGGCTGGTAATGAAACATGTGTCTTCCAATCGTTTGTCCTATATCAGATAACTATAGAAGATTAAAGAGGCTGGAAATAAATGAGAAGCGCAGTACTTGTCGAACCTAACCGTATTGAGATACAGGAAAGACCCCGGCCGATACCGCAGCCGGAGGAGGTTCTTGTCCGTGTGAGGGCCGTTGGAATATGCGGTTCCGATACCCATTATTTTGCCGGTTGGCGGGATCATGAAAGCTCAACGGTTTACCCTTTTGTGCTCGGGCATGAATTTTCCGGAGAAGTTGCTGAAGTTGGCGCTGCGGTGAATGATGTAAAAGAAGGTATGCGCGTTCTTTGCGCGCCGGACCGTCCCTGCGGCGATTGCGAATGGTGCGTGAAGGGCCAGGAAAATGTATGCCCCCAGGTCGCTTTTGCCGGTTCGGCCGGGGTGGAGGGCTGCCTGTCGGAGTATTATATCGTGCATCACTCCCAGGTGCATCCGATCCCTGATAATGTGGAATTTAAAGCAGCCACTGTATGCGAGCCCCTGGCTATAGGTCTGCACAATATTGATAACCTTGTGGGGCCCGACAAAGGTGAAAGTTTTGCTGTTATTGGGAGCGGCCCCATCGGGCTCGTTTCATCTTTTTGCGCGAGGCTCAGGGGTGCGGGCGATGTTTTTGCTGCTGACAGGATCGAAGCCCGTCTGGATGCCGCGTTGCAATATGGAGCAACCGACATATGCCGGGTAGAAAAAGAATCTGATTTCGTTGATTTTATTGCCGCCCGAACCGACGGGAAAGGAGCGGATGTTGTCCTTGAAGCGGGGGGAGAGAAAAGTTCCATCACTCAGGCGGCCAAACTGGCGCGGATACACGGACTGGTGGTCATCGAGGGGATACCGTCCGGCGGAGACGCGCCGTTTGATGTCGATTCCGCGCGCAGAAGGGAGTTATCGCTGGTATTCGGCAGAAGAAGCCTGAAGAAAACCGATGAAGCGATCGATTTGATAGCTTCCGGTGAGTTTGATGCCGGGAGAATGATTACTCATGAGCTCCCACTTGAAGAGACTCAAGCCGCTTTTGAGCTCTGTCGTGATTATAGTGACGGCGTTATAAAAGCAATCGTCTATCCCTGACGGGGAAACATTTGAACTTCATCGGACAGCTCATTAAAAGATATGGGAGCTAAGAATAAATCTATACCCCGGTTGGTTGCGTTTGATATGGAGGGCTGCCTGACACGCGACCCAACCGTTTGGGAGATAATGCACCGAAGAAATCGTACGTGGTATTCTCATGGTGAGCCGTATTGGCAAGGTTTTTTGGCCGGTGAGATGGGATACGACGACTTCGCAAAACGGGATGTCTCGACATGGAAAGGCGCGCCCCTGAATTTACTAAAAAAAGCCGCCGAAGAAGTCCAGCTTATGGGCGGGTGCGGCAGGCTGCTTGATGCTCTGAATGAGAAAGGGATATCATTGGTTTTGATCAGCAATGGCCTGATGTGCGTTGCGCGACGTTTTCAAAAGAGTTTTCTTCATATCTATGCCAACAGAGTTGTTGAAAAGAACGGGGTACTCACCGGTGAACTTCTCTTAAATGTGCCTTATAATAGTAAAGCAAAAATATTAACGAAAACTATTCATCAGTTAAAATTGGAACCGCAACAGGTCGTGGCGGTAGGTGACGGAGAAGCGGATATTCCTATGCTGGAATTGGCAGGAACCGGTATAGCTGTATCGCCTTCTGATCCGCGTGTGAGCGCGGCGGCAACCCATGTTGTTGAAAAAGATTGTTTGGAAGAGTGCGCCGCAATAATTCTGAGTTGATTTTACTTCTGGCAAACAGCTCCTGATAAGTCTCATATTGTAAGTCCTCAGTGAACCCCGTTGATTTGGGGTTCCTACCGCCGGGCTTGT
>JAGYMJ010000228.1 GCA_018400625.1 Planctomycetota bacterium | reverse complement strand
CGTAGTGCTTAATCATCATCCCACCGGCACAGGGCACGGCGGGGGAACAACATGGTCCACTGAGGACTTGCATTTCGCGAAAATATTGTAATTCATGCCGCAGGCTCAGAATCGGATTCCTGATTAACCCAGGACAACATTCACTATTCTATTGGGGACAACAACGACTTTTTTGATTTCCTTGCCTTCGGTAAATTTCTTCACGTCGTCATTTTCCAAAGCGATTTTGCGCACGGTTTCTTCGTCCTCATCGCGTGCGATCTGCAATTTTGCTCTGACTTTGCCCTGCACCTGCACGGGTATTTCAACGCTTTCCGCCCGTGCGGCTTCTTCATCATAAGTGGGCCGGCCGGCGTCGAAAATCGTCGGCGCATTGCCAAGTCTCGACCACAATTCTTCGCTCAGGTGGGGGGCAAAAGGTGCAAGCAGCCTGAGCATGGTTTCCAGAGAGAAGCGGAAAAGGTTGAAAACCGCCTCGTCCTTCGCGTCCCACTTGGCAAGCGGCGAAGGCATTTCGAGTTCCTGAAGTTCGTTAAACAGTTCCATCACGGCCGCAATCGCCGTATTGAAATGCCAGCTCCCTTCAATATCTTCCGTGACTTTCTTAACCGTTTGGTGCGTGAGGCGGTGGACATCTATCGCTTGGTCATTCAGTTCATCGAGGTTCACCGGCTGAGGTTCCAGCCTTTCATAGTGTTTTTCATAGGCCATGGCTTTTTGCCATAATCTGTTGAGAAAACGATGATAGCCCACGACACCGCCTTCCTGCCATTCGGCATCTTTTTCGGGCGGCCCTATGGCCAGGGTGTACATTCTCAGCGTGTCCGCTCCATACTGCTCGATAACTTCATCAAAACCGACCACATTCCCTTTGGACTTGCTCATTTTATCGAGCCTGGCTGTAACGTCGATACCCTCTTTTATCCGGGTATGCGGTCCAGCGTCATAAGGGCATTTACATGGTTGACTGACCGACGGGTCGTCCGTCACAAACTTAAAGCAATGATGGCAAATATAGCTGTTTTTCAGGATCATACCTTGCGTGAACAAGGAGTTAAAAGGTTCATTAAACCCGATATGTCCTTTGTCGTGCAGCACCTTGACGATGAATCGGGAATAGAGCAGATGCAGGACCGCGTGCTCAACACCTCCGATGTATTGATCAACCGGCAGCCAGTAGTCAACCAGTTCACGTTTGAACGGGACATCATCCTGGTGCGGGCTCGCAAATCGCAGGAAATACCAGCAAGAACAGAGCCACTGAGCGATAGTATCGGTTTCACGGCGCGCTTCTTCTCCGCATTCCGGGCATGCCGTTTTGACGAATTCTTCCACACTTGCCAAAGGGCTTTCACCCTGGGGTGTAAAATCGACGTTATCAGGGAGTTCAACCGGCAGCTGCTCCTCCGGCACGGGCACTACACCACACGTCGGGCAATGAACCATCGGTATAGGCGCTCCCCAGTAACGCTGGCGGCTGACAAGCCAGTCTCTGAGCCTGTAGCTCACGTCCTGTTCCCCCCACCCATTTTCTTCCAGGTATTCAGTGACTTTATGTATGCCCTCCCTGCTCGGCATGCCGGTAAAACCACCGCTTTGCTGCATAATACCCTCTCCTTCATAAGCTTCTGCCATGTCTTCGAGGAGAATCTCCTTCCCTTTCGGGTGGATAACAACTCGGAGCGGCAGTTTATACTTTTCAGCAAATTCAAAATCCCGCTGATCGTGTGCGGGTACCGCCATGACCGCGCCGGTGCCGTATTCCATCACCACATAATTAGACACCCAGACGGGCACCTTTTCTCCGTTGACGGGATTGACGGCGTAGAGCCCGGTGAAAACGCCTCGTTTCTCCACTTCATCGCTGGTCCGCTCAAGAATATTCTGTTCCCCGGTACCGGCGATAAAATCCATAACCTGCTCTTCATGCTCGGTTCCGGCCACCAGATCGGGCAGTCCGGGATATTCCGGGGCCAGGCACATATAAGTCACTCCCCAAAGAGTATCGGGACGGGTGGTAAAACAAGGGATATCGACATCTTCGCTCCCGTCGAGTTTGAAGTTGATCAGTGCGCCCTCGCTGCGTCCAATCCATTGCTCCTGCATTTTTTTGACACGTTCCGGCCACCCGTCAAGGGTCTCAATATCGTTGAGCAATTTTTCGGCATAATCAGTGATACGAAAAAACCATTGCGGCAGATCTTTTTCGATCACCTTCGTATCACAGCGCTCACAGATCCCATTATTTACTTCTTC
>JAGYMJ010000227.1 GCA_018400625.1 Planctomycetota bacterium | reverse complement strand
CAAAGTTATTGTAGTGCATAAATACTCCTCCACCGGGACAAGCCCGGCGGTAGGGCCCTGGCCGAAAAACCAGCTCGTAGTGGACGCTTTCAAGCGTCCGCGGGTTAGACGCCATTTCCCGGACTCCGGAGCCCTTAAAAGGGCTCACTACAAACCATTTACAACCTTTTCGGCCAGGCTGATAGGCAGGGTGGGGATGCCGCGTGGTTCACTACAAACTTTGGGTTTTATCTGCGCTGCTCATCATCTTTTTCGAGAAGCAGTTTATATTCAATACTGTCGATCAGGGCTTCCCAGCTCGCGTCAATTATATTTTCATCGACACCGACAGTGCCCCATGTATGGGTTTCATCGGCACTCTGGATAACCACACGCACTTTAGCGGCCGTTGCAGCCTTAGGGTTTATAACCCGCACCATATAGTCGGTCAATTGCATTTTTTTCAGGCAAGGGTAGTGATGCTCCAAAGCTTTCCTCAGCGCCCCATCCAGCGCATTGACCGGCCCGTCTCCTTCACTTGCCGTATGCTCCCGATGGCCATTGATGGTGAGTTTTACCGTAGCATCGGTGACGATATCTCCATTGCTATGTTTAATCGTGCTGACGTGATAGCCATCACCTTTAAATAGTTTACGATAAGTGCCCGCGGCGCGGCGTGCGAGCAAAGCAAAAGAGCCCTCGGCGGCCTCATACTGGTATCCTTCATTTTCTTTTTCTTTCACAGAGGACAGGATATCAGCGACCATATTTTTGTCCGGGTCCATTTTCAACCTTTCAAACAGGTCTTTAACGGCCGCTTTGCCGGAGAGTTCACTTATAAGGAATCTCCTTTCATTGCCGACATCCTCCGGATGAACATGTTCGTAAGTTCCGGAATCTTTTCGCATCGCATCGACATGCAGTCCCCCTTTATGGGCAAAGGCGCTGCTGCCGACAAAGGGCTGGGCTCCGCGGAACATCATGTTGGCCGTTTCATAGGCAAAGCGAGACACTTCCGTGATCTTTCGAAGCTTTCTGCGTCCTATGGCCGTGAAGGGCGTTTTGAGTTCTATGATGGGGATAACTACGCACAGATCCGTATTACCGCAGCGTTCACCCAACCCATTAAGGGTGCCCTGCAGGTGGTCGGCCCCGTTTTCTATGGATGCGATGGAATTGGCGACGGCAAGTCCGCAATCATTATGGCAGTGAACGCCCACCGAGGCCTGAACATTTTGACAGACTTTAGCTGTTATATCCGCGACCTGAGATGTTAAAGCCCCTCCGTTTGTATCGCAAAGGACGACACAGTCTGCGCCGGAATCGGCGGATACTTCAGCCACTTTGAGCGCGTAGTCGGGATTTCTTAAATAGCCGTCGAAGAAATGCTCCGCATCGAGCAGAACTGTTTTCCCTTCTGATTTCAGGAATTTGACGGAATCTTCGATCATTTGCAGATTTTCTTCCGGCGTGGTTCCAAGCACTTTATTGACATGCAGGTCCGATGCTTTGGCCACGATCGTCACGGCCGGCGTTTGGGCATCTAAAAGCGCCCGGAGCCCCTCATCTTTATCCGCTGGGGTATCAGCACGACGGGTGGCCCCGAAGGCGGAGACCTGGGAATTGCGGAGGTTAAGTTTATTGACTTGCTTAAAAAATTCAGCATCTTTAGGATTGGAAAGCGGATACCCGCCTTCGATATAGTGAACACCCAACATATCGAGTTGAGCCGCAATCTGAAGTTTTTCTTCCAGAGACAGGGAAAACCCCTCGGCCTGGCAGCCGTCACGGAGGGTGGTATCATATAAAAACACCTGTTTTTGTGGGTTATCCTTCATTTTTACACTCGTTAGCTGTTCATTATTTAGAATTGATGTATTAAAAGTATCATAACCTCCGGTTGAAACCCGAGGCTACCAAACTTAGCCCCATTCGGGGCAAGAGCTTACAAACTTTGTTGAAGATGAATAAATAGTGACATGTTTCACGGAATATTTACGCTTAACGGTTCTTTTCCCCGGGAAAGACGCCGTTCACTGAGAACTTACACGTTCGTCTTTATCCGGGCCTTTCCCGTATTCTTTCAGGACATCCGCAATTTTCCGGAGGCGTTTATCAACGCGCCCGAAAATTGTCTCTTCCGGAAATTTCCCCTCCTCATCCTGCTCACCGGCGCTTATTCCCGTCAATATCTCGACGCCCTCTTTTATATCATCGACAGCATAAACGTGAAACTTGCCGTCAGCTACAGCCTCAACGACTTCATCCTTGAGCATAAGGGATTTTTGATTCCGGGAAGGTATCAGTACGCCCTGTTTGCCTGAGAGTCCTTTTCTTTTACAGATTTCATAAAAACCTTCCACTTTTTCATTAACACCCCCTATTGGCTGCACCTGCCCTCTTTGGTTGACGGAACCGGTAACTGCAATATCCTGGCGCAGGGGGACATCGGAGAGGCTTGAGAGCAGAGCGTAGAGTTCCGCGCAAGAGGCACTATCGCCTTCGATATGGGAGTATGACTGTTCGAAGCACAGGCTTGCAGTCAGGCTGAGCGGTTTATCCTGTCCGAACATCTGCGAGAGATAGCCGTTAAAGATCATGACCCCTTTATCATGGATACTACCGCTCATTTTACTTTCCCGCTCAATATTCAGAACCCCCTGTTGACCAACGGAAGAGACACAGGTGATCCGGCTGGGTTTACCAAAACTATGACCACCCAACTGGAGCACAGCCAAACCGTTTATCTGCCCGACGACGGCGTCTTCAGTATCGATGATCAGTTCATCTTCTTCTATCATATCCTGCAATTTGTCCTGCACCATCCGCAGTCGTCTTTCCCTGTTTTCAAGTGCGTCGGCAACATTATGGCGCGAGACCAATTCATTACCACAAGATTTCGCCAACTGGGCCGATTCGATTATGACATCAGCGACTTGCATAAACTCCGTTGAGATGCGGTCTTTACGTCCGGCGAGGCGCATACCATACTCAATGAGTTTTGCCGAAGCTTCCTGATCGAAATCGGGCATATCATGTTTTTGGCACTGGTTCCTGATAAATCCTGCATATTTTTCAAGATGCGCATCATCAACATCCATTTCGACATCAAAATCAGCCTTTATCTTGAACAGGCGGCGGAAATCCTTGTCGAGAAAATACAGGATTTCATAAATCAGGGGGCTGCCGACAAGGATAATTTTCACATCGATGGGAACAGGTTCCGGTTCAAGCGTAGCGACGGGTATGGGTCGGTATTGATCCCACATATTTTCTATTTGCGCCTTTTGCGTACGCAATGTTCTTTTCAGACCTTCCCAGGCAAAAGGGTTGAGTAAAAGGTCAAGGACCTGCATTGTCAGGTAGCCGCCGTTGGCCCTGAGGATAGAGCCGGCTTTCACCATCGTGAAATCCGTGCTCATTCCTCCGAATTCACTGTGATATTCAATCTGTCCGAAAAGGTTATAATATGTCGGATTTCGTTCCTCGACCACCGGTGCTCCGTCGGCATCCCCATTATCAATCAACACATTAACGCGGTATTTATTGAACGCGTGTTTTTTGGCCTGGCGCTGCATACCCATCGGGTCATGCTGGGAGTCATCTTCACTGCGGAACAGAGATATGTTTTCGATAATGTCGTTTTTAAGCTTATCGAGGTATTCGACAAGCTTTGGGTATTCGCCGTATTTTTCCTTCAGTTGCTCAACCAGATGTCCGACGGCAAAAAGCCCCACTTCTCTATCCAATTCTTCAGCTTTATCCTTAACACTTTTTTCAATTTTCCTGGCTTGCGAGATCGTATCACCGATCAATTCCTGGACGCGGTTATTTTTCTCTCTGAGGTCTTCCTGAATTTCCTTATCGAGTTTTGCAAATTCTTCCTGGGAGATTTCTTCGCCGTCAACCACCGGCACGGCAACGATACCGGCCGGGCTGACATGGATTGCGTGGTCCAATTCTTTTGCTTTTTCCCGCAATTCATCGATTATCTTCCCCCTTCGCTGCTGGAACTCTTTCATCACCTCGTTGCGTTGTCGCTCGTAATCCTCCCCTTCAAAAGCCTTAGGGATTTCTTCCTTGCATTCGGCGAGCAAATCTTCCATATCCGCGGCCAGGTCCGACGCCATCCCGGGCTGAAGATCGATCGCTTTAGGCCGATCGGGCTCATCAAAATTATAAACATAGCACCAATCCCGGGGTACAGGCTGTTGTTGTGCTTTCTCATTAACAAGGGACATGACAGTGGAACTGCGTCCGGTTCCAACCCGTCCGGCGGCATAAACATTAAATCCGGGAGCGTCAATATCCATGCCTGTATTAAGAGCCTCGAGCGCCCTTTTTTGTCCAATAGTCCCTTCCAGGGACTCAACATCGCCGGTATTGTCAAAATCAAAAAAGGACGGATCAATGTGTCTTTTCAGTTCTTCAGGGGCAAGTTTTTTAAGCGTTTCCATCTTTTTTTTCGTCATGAGTTCTCTCTATGATAATTTTTTGGTTAAAAGACTTCGTATAATCCTACATCGTAGCACAAAACGTCTTTTTTTTCAATCACTTATCATGAGGATATTCAATTTTGCACGTCAAAAGGGCTGAGGCGCTTAATATTTTTACTCTCACAATTATTTAAAGAGTCATTTGCCGGCACAGGGGCGGCGGGCGGAAGGCAAGGTGCGGAGAGCAGGGAGCGGTGGGTGGGGAGGCGAAGGGAGCGATGATAAGACTGATCTTTTGCTCCACCGACTCAAGGTCGGCGGGGGCATCGGG
>JAGYMJ010000226.1 GCA_018400625.1 Planctomycetota bacterium | reverse complement strand
GGCATCGTGCCGGGCCGGAACGCCGAGATAAATAAACAATCCCGTCCCTTCATCGCGTAGGGAACCGATTTGATTTTCGCAGACGATCTGCGGTTCAACGGAGTGATTAAATCCCGGCCGATTAAAATGACGTTTAAGTTGCCGGGCTCCTATCTTATCCAGCCGCTCGGCCCCGGAACCGATCACGATACGAACCGGCACTTTGCCGGACTGACTGTCATATTTTATCGGCAAGAAATCGCCGTATTCAGCCTGTTGAGGATGGGGTATGACACGATCTAAATAGGAAAAATCAGGTTGAAAGGCTGAAGGCACACGCACGGAGTCATATTTTGAAAAAGCATCCGCAATTAAAAATACACCGACCAGCAAAGCAACCACATAAACGGCTCTGAATGTTTTTAGAAATCTCGAAAACATAAGATTACCTCGCTGTCTCACGGCCTCACTGCGTCTCATCTAAAAGTCATCAGCTCAAGGTTACAATCAGCTCAAGCCGTTTCGTCATCTTCCGGCCATTTCACTGCCGTCTCGAGTTTCTTCTTTATGATCCGGTTTTCAATGACCAGTTTGCGTTTCTCCAGCACATTTTCAACGGTATGTTTCAATTCATCCGTACGCACCGGTTTTTCTATATATCTTTCCGCTCCTCTATTCAATGCAGCTATTGCATCTTCGAATTCGTGACTGGCTGATACAACCACCACGCTCGTATCAACCGGCATTTGACTGAGGCGTTTCAGAAGCCACAGCCCGCCTTTCCCGGGCATGCGCAGATCAACAAGAGCAAGGGCAATTTTGCCGCTGCCGATGATCTGAAGCGCGTCTTCGGCATTATCGACAGCCTGCAAGTTATTATAGCCAAAACGTTTTAAAGCGCGCTGAAGGAACTGCGATACGGACTTATCGTCTTCAACAATCAAGATGCCGGCCTTCTTTAACTCCATATCTACCATGCTAAAAGCTCTATCTTTTTTTTCCATAGAAACACATCTCCTTAAATGTTCATTACTCGGATATCGGTAACATGACGGTAATGGCTGCCCCGCCGGACGGCCTGTTTGAGGCATTGATATCACCGCCATGTTCTTTTATGATACCATAGCCCAAGGAAAGCCCCAGGCCGGTGCCCTCTCCTTCGGGCTTACTGCTGGTAAACGGGTCAAAAACTTTGTCTATAAGCTCGGGTGGTATGCCGTCTCCCGTATCCAAAAACTCCATTTTAACGAAATGGGCCTGCTCCGAGGCACGGACGGTTAAAACCCCTCCGCTGCCCGTTTTCCTGATCGCATATTCTGCGTTATTGATAATATTTAAAAACACCTGCTCGATTTGTTTTTTGTTCCCTTTCACAGAAGGCAAAGGCCTGCGAAAGTCCCTTTCAATCGTGATATCCAGGGACTGCATATGCCGTTCCTTCAGGCGCAATGTCTGTTCCAGAACATCAATTATATGAATTTCCGCCTTTTCTTCCTCCTCTTTCCTCGCAAAACGCAAAAGGTCCCTGGTGATTTTTTCAATTCTCTGCGAAGCCTCGTAAATATTTTCGATATCATGCGCTACTTCCTCATCCATGTCTTCCTTATCCTGCAGCAACAGTTCGGAAAATCCCAACATGGCATTCAGTGGATTGTTGATCTCATGGGCGACACCTGCCAATAATTCGCCGAGCGCCGAAAGTTTTTCCGCCCTTACGAGCTGCTGGAAAAGCTTCCTGTACCGGATGGCACGTCCCAGCCTTTCAGCTATATGCTCTACAAGTTGTTTTTCGGCCTCTTCAAAAACCCCTTTCTCTTCGGAGAGGGGCGGATTTTTAATATAACCCACCTCGAGCTTTCCGACATCCTGTTCGCCGGCGCACAATTTCTCTTCTATTTTTGACTCCGGTTCCGAAAAATTGGCGGATTTATAGTGCCGTTCCTCATACATGATGCGCGCACAGGCAAGACGAGGATAGGACAAGTAATCGGGAATAAATTCAACCGCTTCACGAAATGTCTGCTCGAGACCGTTATTTTTTTCTATTATTTTACCTATGCCATAGAGACAGGTCAGGTTTTTTTCCGATTTTTTCAGTTCCGTTATATCTTGAACCAACCGTTCGGAAAAGACAATCCGTCCGGAGGAGTTTTTCATATGCCGGCATTTTTCGTAAACATGCCGGAGCTCACCGCTGCTTTTTCGAAGCACTCTATACTCGGCTTCGTATCCGCTTTCCCCGCCTTCGAGCGTCCTTTTGAACAGATTATCAATATACCCGCGATCGGCGGGATGAACGGCATCGAGATAAGATTCGCTACTCGGTTCGATGGCGCCGGGCCTGCGCCCTAATATCCTGTAAACCTCCTCGGACCATTCTTCCTCGAGATGAATGTGATCCTTTTTCCAGATGCCCAGATGTGCCATCTGCTGTGCTCCGGCCATAATCCGGTTTTTCTCGATAATTTCTTCCTTTTGGGCATTTACTATATCGAGAATTTTGCCGAGCCCGGCGCCCAACCCGAAAAAGGCCGTTACGGCAGTGCTCAATTCGATAACGCCCAGATGCGGATCGGGCGCGAAAAAAAGCATAACCATTATTCCGGAAGTCCAGAAAGCCGAGAACAGCCCGCCGGCCAGTCCCCACCTCATGGCGCACAGCACCACCAGAAATAGGCCGAGAAGCCCTGCATTCAAAGGTGGCACGATATACACTAAAGCCGCCAGTGACAAGGCAAGCCCGCTTATAAAGAAAATCGGTGCGTAATATGTGCGTTTCATAAATACCGCCGTTTTATTTCAATAATTAAGATAATAGGTGCGATTTTCACGCCGCTTAAGGTTCTCAATCTCAAGTATAATACGGGCGTTAACTGCGTCAATTTGATATGACGGTATGGGAACACGGATCCTTTCGGCCCGTATGTCAAGTTCGTCGGGCAACCTGCCGGGATAGATAAAAACCCGGATCCCCGGCACAGGGTTCCTTCCTTCGTTGGAAACCATAAGAGTAAGCCGGTCTCTGTTCTCCCTGATATCAAGCCTTACATTCCCATAATGCCGCCACCAGCGCGCTATCTCCGAAGGCGAAGCGACCCACATATCGTTTTGTCGCACGTTCCGAAGCCATTCAGTGATAATATCACGGTAGCGTTCGGCTCCGAACGGATCAGCCGTCAGCGAAACGCTGTAGAGGCCGCCCAGGCGGGATACGCTGTCTAAGCTCCCTTCCAAGCCCTCCAGCAGCATATCGGGTTCCCCATGAAACTTTGATTCAAGCTGCTGATAATCGTGGTATCCGCCCTGCGGTATAAGCACCAGAGGGTCCAACTTGCGTCCCAGCAGAGGCTGCCTTCCCGGACGAATTATCGTCGGAGCAAACCCGCTGACTGAATCGAGCCAGATATAGTCTGAACCGAGCTGCATCCATTTTTCTAAGTTTTCCTCAGGGGCCGCAGGCAGGTTGAACCCACTCAAGTCAACCCCGAACAGATCATCGATCTGCGCCCCGGCCTCCTTGAAAACCTTTGAGACCTCACTTTCCGGCTCCGTTTTAACGCTTTCAGGCTTTATATCCAGGTTAACGGCAAATTCAACATCGCCCAGCAGTTGTTCGAGCGCAACGCGGTTGACTTCGATATTTTGGTGATCCAAAAACAGTGCCGGCTTTATTCCCTGTCCGGCAAACAGCCGGGAGAGTTTTTCGGCCTCCGTCATGTTTTCCCCGACATAGACGGCAAACGTTGCGGCGGAACGCGACTCCGGCCACGAGGCTTTGCCCGCCACCGGCCGTAGCGAAGCCCAGTCAGAAGCGTTTGTGAGGATACCATAAAGCGCATCCCACATCTCCGACACGGGCTTCACCGACTGCGCACTGAAACCGAGCCAGACGAACCGGCCTCCCATATAATCGCCATACGCCGCCCCAATTCGCCCCCCGGGACCCTCCCGTACGTAAATGAGATCGGAATTCCAGGCGGCGGCGGGGCGAACCCGCGGCTCACGGAGTGCAAGGCTTACCAGCGCGTCATAGGGCTGCACCTTCAGGGCAAAACCCGGAGCAAGGCCGGGCGCAATCGGTGTTTCGGAGAAAATGTTCAGTGTCTCGGCTTCTTCGCCCGCGCGAACAAAGGAGGGAGAACCGCCCGTTATATCCTCGGTTAGCGACCAATCCCGTTCAGTTCCCTCCGCGTCGCGGTTTCCGGTAAGATGCGTAAATATCACTCCCCTCCGCTGCGCCAAAAAACCCTTTACAGCTTCGATTTGTTCAACCGACATACAATGGGCGACGGGGAGCACCAACAGATTGTAAAGGTGAAGCCGATCCAGCAGATCATCATCCGCAATGAGCTCTGCATCTATCCGCCGTTCCCTGAAGTATCCTGCCCAAAAATCCGACAAAGCGTAATAATTCTCCAAGGCCTGATCGGGCGAGATGTCATCGGCCGCCGAATCCGCAACGAAATCCGCGGTCTGATCGGAACGCAGCACGGCAACCCTGACTCCCCTTACCCTTTCCTCTTCATAGCCGGGCAAAAGCCGAAGAATGCCCTGCGCCGGCGTATAGTCCGCTGACATGTGTTCAAAAAGTATATAATGAACAAAAAGCGAAGTGACAGCGACAAGAAACCCGAGCAGTATGAGGTAGAAGAAAGTCACTTTCAGTTTTCTGGATCTCACATCCATTTTTCTTCAGTTCCTCTATCACTTTGTTCTCTATCGGGATCATAACCCCCCCCGGGGCTATAGCGCTCAAAGAAAACCCTGACGCTTTCCTTCCTGTTTTCATCATCTACATCTTCTCCTCCCTTTCTTTCCCTTAAAAAACTTTTCGCACGGGTTATGACATATGCAGCAAACGAAAAAGCAAGCGTAAGCAATGTGGACAGAAGTATAATGGTGGCAATGATCGCGACCAAATCCATAGTAATCAACCTCCTTTTTTATATTATATGTTATGTCAACAACATTTGCACCGAAAACCCTTGAAACCGCGGTCTAATGCCCTGAAAATGCAAACTCATGTCTTTTGAGACAGCGTTAATATCCGTTTTATTCATCCTGTATCTTCCCCCTCAGCGCTCGTTTTTGTTCTTCCCATCCGTTCAATTCTGCCCCAGGTCATTTTAACCTTAAAAAGCTCTTCAAAAGTAGCGAGCAGCTTGGTAACATCAACAGCAAAAAGAAATACCATGCGATAAGGCACGGCGTAAAAAACCATTGATAAATCTTCTTCTTCGATGGACACGGCATGGAGGCTCACTATCAAATCGAGCAGCACGAGTATCAGCCACCAGAGCAGCAGCATGTTAACGGCTCCGTACCAGAATGCAACGAAAAGAAAGAACAAGTTTCCGAATATGTTCATGGCCGGCCAGGCTATGGCTTCGAACATCATGTACCAGAGCATGAAGGAGTTGATAAATCCGGAATTGCGCACGTGGAAAAGGCTGAATCGGTGTTTCTTCAAAGACTGCAGGATGCCGCGCGTCCACCGGTAACGCTGCGTAATGAGCCCTATGATGGTCTCCGGAGCTTCGGTCCACGAGATTGCTCCCGGTTCGTAATTTATGCGCATCCCCCTTGCAAGCATTTTAACGGTCAGGTCACAGTCTTCGGCGAACGTATCACTTTCATATCCGCCAATCTCTTCAAGCACGGAACGTCTGAAAAAGCCCATCGGCCCGGGAATGATGTTGACACACTGGAAATATCCCTGCGCGCGCCGCACCAGGTTGAGGCCGAGTATGTATTCCAGCGACTGGAGTCTGGTCAGCAGGTTTTTACGGTTAACAACCTTAACGTTACCGGCTAA
>JAGYMJ010000225.1 GCA_018400625.1 Planctomycetota bacterium | reverse complement strand
TCAAGGAATTTACTGGCAATCTGGTTTAAGACCTGACCCTTGTATGGAATGTGTCACCGATCGTTCATTCCAAGCCACATGCGCAAGCGCCGGAGGGGCCGGGCAGGGCGGAGACACGGCGGAACGTGTTGGTTATGCCCTCTGCAGCTCATAATCTTCATTCCACCGGCACAGGGCACGGCGGAGGAACAACGGTTTCACTGAATATTTACCTTACAGCTTATGGGCATTTTAGCGCTTTTTAATCTTTTCTGCAAATGTGAACTTCGTTTTTTTGAGGATGAATAATGGACGACCTGAGAAAGGGAAAAATAGAGGTGTGCCCGCATTATTTCAGGGTTGATATGCCTTTCTACAGAAAGCATATTGCCAATTTCCTGCCCGAAAAGGTCGTTGATATCCATGTGCATGCGGGAACACGGAAGGGAGTCGATCCCAGGGTGAATCCTCCCGAATTCTGGCCGAAATGGGTTACTTTCGGACACGACATGACCGTTAAAAGCATCCTGGACGCATATATTAAGCTTCTGCCCGGCAAAGACGTGAGCGTTGTCTGCTTCGGCAGTCCCGATCGTGATAATGTTGAACGGGCCAACGAACACATAAAAGAACAGTCTCAACTTTATCCCCAGGTCAGCGGGTTCGCGCTCACTCTGCCCGAGTGGAGCGCACAGGAACTGCTCACCAGGATGCAGGAGGGTGGTTTTGTCGGGATGAAATCTTACAGTAATATGGTTAAATCCGGCAAAAAACCCGAAGATATTACTGTTCTGGATATTTACCCCCATCACCAGCTTGAAATTGCTCAGGAGTATGGGTGGACCGTTATGCTGCACGTGCCGCGTCCCGGCAGACTGGCCGACCCTTCTAATGTGGATCAACTGCATGAAATATGCGAGAAATACCCCGACATTAAAATTGTCATCGCCCATGTCGGCAGGGCTTATTATCCCGAAATAGGGCGTAAAGGGTTAGATGCATTGAAAGACCTTGACACCCTCTATTATGATATATCCGCCAATACATGCGGGCCGGTGTTTGAGTATCTGCTTGACACCGTCGATACGGCCCGCATTCTCTATGGCAGTGATCTGCCGATATTCGCCGTGAGAGGAAAAAGGATATGGGAGGGAGAAAATTATATCAATTACATCCACAAGGCCGATTGGGAAGACTCCCATACCCGCAGGTGTAAGGAAAAGGAAGAGCAATTTACCTTCATGCTCTATGAAGAGATATTCGCCTTCAAAAAAGCTGCTGAAAAAGCGCGCCTGAGTCGAGACGATATTGAAAATGTGTTCTGGAAAAATGCTCGGCGTTTACTTGATTATTCATTCTGAAAGAGTACAGTTATGGGAAAAATAACTTTTGGTCTTCTGCCTTTTTATCTCGAACTCTACGATGACGTTGCGCCTGAAAGGCGGCAGCACATCCAGGATTTTTATGACACTATTGCGGACGAATTCCAGCAGAGGGGGCTGCAGCCTTTAACGGCAAAAATCTGCCGTGTGGCCGATGAATTCGAAGAGGCAATCCGCCACTTCGAAGCAGCCGGAGCTTGCGCCATCGTTACGCTCCACCTCGCTTATTCTCCCTCCCTGGAATCAGCAGAGATACTCGCTGATACCCATCTGCCACTGGTCGTGCTGGATACGACACCCAGCTATGATTTCGGCCCCGAACAAGACCCCGATATGATCATGCACAACCACGGCATACATGGTGTTCAGGACATGTGCAACATACTGGTGCGTAATAATATCGATTTCGGTTTGGAGGCCGGGCATTGGAAATCTTCAGATGTCATCGACCGAGCTTGCGCACATCTGGTCGGCTGTTCGATGGCTGCGAAGTTCAAGAATACGCGAACCGGCATGGTTGGTGAAAGCTTCAAAGGTATGGGCGATTTTGCGATCCCGGAACCAAAACTTCGTGAGATGACAGGTCACAGCCCCGTGCATCTCACCGCCGAAAAAATCGAAGCATATGTTGACACCATAACGGATGACGAAATAAAAGACCAAATGCTCATTGATTTAGACGAAATGGCCGCCCTTGACGTTGATGAAGAATCGCATCGCCTTTCCACTTTAGCCGGTCTTATACTCGGCCGCTGGCTCTGCGAGGAAAAAATTGATGCTTTTTCCATAAACTTCCTGAACATTACCAAAAAATTGGGCATGCCGGTTATGCCTTTCCTGGAA
>JAGYMJ010000224.1 GCA_018400625.1 Planctomycetota bacterium | reverse complement strand
CCGGTTTCTGTATTTTTCCAGCATGGGCCGGGAAGTATCCACCCCCACCAGGGTAAACGAAGTTTGCATGAACAATGCCTGGAGCCGGACCCCGAAATTGCCATGGGAACAGCCCAGATCATAGATCCGGGTACGGGGCTGATAAAACCGCCGGGCCAGTTCCGCCTGGCGGCGGATGCTCTCCCGGTACAAAGGCACGGACCGGACCAGCATATCCTCAAACACCTCCGCGACTTCCCGGTTAAAGGAAAAAGGCTGAATCTGTCTGCGTTTTACGGCAAATACCCGGTCGCGTGTCATGGTGTTTATGTGTCCTTTGCATCAAAAATCCACCCCCTTATATCTGATTTGATTCCGGAGTGCAAGACTGACAGGGGCGGGTCAATGGATAATCAAAAATTATTGTCCGGCGCGTAAAAACGAATCGTATTTCTACCCGATTCTTTGGCGGCATACATTGCCGTGTCGGCATTCTTGATCAAATCTGCAGATGTAGCTGCATCGGCGGGGAACAGGGCAATACCGACGGATGCTCCGACATAGAGCACTTCACCGAGAATTTCCATGGGCTCATTGATCGAGCGGACAACACGGGTGGCGATGGATGTAATTTTCTGTATTCCCTTCGGATTATTGAGAACAACGATGAACTCGTCGCCGCCCAGGCGGGCCACGATATCTGACTCACGCACTAGCGCCAGAAGCCTTTTAGCAACCTCTTTTAAGAGATCATCGCCGACGTTGTGGCCATACTGGTCGTTGATAAGCTTGAATCCGTCAAGGTCCAGAAACAGCAGCGCCAGATTGCACGGTTCCCGGTCGGAATTGATCATTATCCGGTTGATCCGGTCCATCAGCAAAGTCCGATTCGGCAAGTCGGTCAAGGCATCGTGAAAAGCCAGGTGCTTTATGTGTTCATCTTTGCGCCGGAAAGCTGTAATATCGCTGAATACGGATACATAGCGGTCAGGTTTGCCGTCTGCGTCGCGAACCATGCTGATGGTCATCCGTTCCAGGTAAAGGTCCCCGTCTTTACGACGGTTCCAAATTTCACCGTTCCATCGGCCCTTAGTTATTATCTGTTTCCACATGGCGGCATAAAATGCCCGGTCGTGCCGGTTCGATTGAAGCATGCGGGGATTCTGTCCCACGGCCTCCTCGGCTGTATAGCCGGTTATCTCAATGAAAGCCGGGTTGACCGATAAAATGATCCCATCCGCATCCGTGATCAGGACACCATCGAGCGTGTTCTCAAAGACGCATGCGGCCAGTTCAAGTTTCGCCTCGGTTTCCTTGAGAATTGTCACCTCGCTGGCTTGAGTCACAAATCCTTTGACCGTACCATCGGCATCGAAATTGGGAATATAGTGCCCGATGATGTGACCCACGTCTCCGCTTGCTTTATTCAGCGTCCGCTCAAAGCGCTGGGGTTCACCGGCCAGGACCCGGCGGATGTGGGGCTCATTCAGGGCAAACAGGCGCTCGCCCGTCAGATCCCGGAAAAAGATACCGATAATCTTTTCGGGCGATTTTCCAAACCACTCGCGGTAGGCGTTGTTCGCAAAGCGGCAGCGCAGATCCCTGTCCCAATAGCCGATCATATTGGGTATGTCTTCAATGATGGATCTGATGAATTGCTCACGTTCGGTACTGGCCTTCGACGTTGATTCGGCCCGCTTGAGCTTTTTTTGACTGCAATGCACGGCTTCGGCGAGGTACGAGATAAAACTGCAGATCAGGGCGAAAATGGCCATTTCCAGAAGGTCAAAGCGGTTCTCAATAAAAGGGAGACCCACAAACAGCGGCCATAAAAATGCGACCGATAGACAGGCGAGCGCGGTTGCCAGCAACCCGGCATATAATCCTCCATAGAGCGCAACGGCAATCACGACGGGATAGAATGTCAGCCAGGGAAGTTCCGACGCAAAGGCTTGCAGCGGCCACACCCTGAGGCCGGCGGCCAGGCTTACAAGGATGAGTGCAGCGAGAAAATGTTTGAGGTGTTGAGAGGCAGTTGCTTGATTTAGCCACCGGACTTTTTTTGTTGTGACATTCATGTTCTATCTTTTAGGATGGGGAGACGCTTTTTGTCAAGACAGATCGGTCCCTCGGTGCCGGCCTGGTGATATTCATCCAGATAATTATACTGGCTCTGGCAGAAATCCCAGTCATAATCATCCACAATAGTCTTGACATCATCCACCCGGGCTGAATCATATGTGCCCGATGTGATGCCCGAGACTTACAAGGTTCTAACCCGTTTCTAATCGTTTGCTGACAAGGACATGCGATGTTAGCACCAGTATTATTGACAATCCATATTATAGCCTACGACATTACAGTATACGATAGATACCCCCCAAGGAGTGTTGCAAAATGGAAATAAAATATATCTGCGCCCACGAGCATTGCAGTTATCCCGGCACCACACGATTTGAAATCTCATTCAAGGCTGAGTCCATCATGGATGACAACAACGTGGCCACCCCGTTCTGTTCTTTCTGCAAAAAAGAGCTGGTGCCGGCCCCTGAACGCCCTCAAGGGGGTGATACCCATGCGTGATACTATTTTTTCGGGAAAACGTTTCGTAAGGTAAGAGAAATACCCTTCAAGCTGCTCCGGCTTCAACGTCTTCTGGTAGCGATCATAGCGCTTGTTAAACCGATTTACTTCTGTCTGGTTCATGGTATACTCCTTTCAAAACAAATGATTTGCAGGTGTTTGAAATGAACACTGACAGGAGTTATACACGATTTTTGATTTTTCCGCCGCTGCACGGCGGGAAAGGCATGCATTTATGGCTTTGTTTGGTAAAAACGGGGTTGTCCGGCAACAGGAAATAGCATTTGCAAAAAAACTGCTTATCTGGAAACATGAAAATGCCGG
>JAGYMJ010000223.1 GCA_018400625.1 Planctomycetota bacterium | reverse complement strand
AGCCCCGGCCCAGCTCAGAGCCAGCAGCGCACCGGTCTGTGTTTTACAGGTTTTAAGCGCCACACCTGTCCAGCCTAACCCACGGCCCAACCTTACCATTTTCCAACTGTGAGCACTTTCATCCAGAAATAAAGGTTTACGAGCGGATATGCTGTGCACATCTATGCGGTTTTCCGGCAAGGCATAGGGAAAAGGCTGCTCGACATACAGCATCATACCATAGATACGTGGATGTTCGACGAACAACCTGTCGAGGATATCATTGACATATTCCGGAGCTTTAACCATACAGTTGAAATCGGCGGACATCCAATCGACACCTTTTCCCATGGTTATATTGCCGACTTTCACCAGGCGATCATAGTCCCATTTCGCGTCAACGCCCAGAAGTTTCACCTTAAGGCATCTCAGCCCGTCCCTTTCAACCCATTCCTCGAGCGTTACCGGGTAGCCGTCGTCGGGCAATGCCCCGGTGAGATCGGAACTGTCAAGAGGGTCTGATGCTCCGACCGCATGCCAGGCCGGGATTTTATCCGGAGGTGATTTTACGATAAAATCTTCGGGGTATTTTCCTTCGAAACAAACAACAGTATCTTTGGCGGGAACAAGAAATGCCGAAAGATCATCGTTCATGAACCCGCCGTTGTAGGTCCGGTAGATTGGGGTATGATTAACGACGCCGTAAGCATCATGCAGGGCTAAGTCGAAAGCCGCGCAGCAGACAAGGGCGGCCAGCCACGGCAGCGGCTCCTCGCCGTTACGCTCAGCATTAAATCCGTTTTGCAATTCAGGTAATTGAGATTGGAGGAACTTGTGGCCGATTTCGATCGGGTGTCCGGCGGCATCAAAAGCCGACCATGCAGCGGCCAAACGCCTGCAAAACTCCTTGAGAACCCGGTCACGGACGTCGAAAGTAAGCCTTTCCGACGGCCAGGTCCAGGTCACACCCAGAGTCACCTCGCCCCACCCCTCTGCCGTACAACCGTCGGCTCGCCTTACCCTCATTTTCACACGGGCTACGGTCCCATGGGTCGTCGTTCCCTTTCCAAGTTTATACGGAATACGATTGATCTTCTTCAAAAAATAGAGTTCGATCCCGTCCAAACGCACATCGCTCTTTTTTGACATAAAGGACATCTCCAGTTGGTCATTGAATGTTTTACTCAATGCAGCACCCAACTCCATCGTAGAGCAATCTTTGAGTAAAATACAGTTTCGACCCGATATGGAACAGCTCGATCTCCATCAATCCGAGCGTTCCGGTTTGATTGACGTAAGTTTTCGGCAATTCGCACAGAAGCCGATGATAAAACCGCACCACGGTCCACAAAGAAAAATTGCAGTTTGACACTTTTTCTCTACCTACCACCTGCGGTGAAGGTCTTCGGGATACGGCAAGCCGGCGCTATGTCCCTGCCCCGGGCGCATACGGTGCCACAGGAGCGCATGAGGATAGTCTTTGTCGGTAGCCAGGGGCTTGATTTTTTCGACCCATATCTTACGGGCCCTGTCTTCAGCCGCTTTATCCTCCCCGTCGCTCTCTTTGAAACGCTCCATCAGCATCCGCACCTCGGCTATCATTTGGGTATATTCGAGTCCCTTGCGCACAAATTCAACCCTCTCTCCATATTTCCCCGATGTATCCTCAACGGACGCCGAAGCGTTGTCAAGGTGAGCCGACGCTTTACGAAAAAAATCGTCGTCAAAAAGTTCATGTTCCAGAAGGCCCGGATTTTCCCATGTTTCCCGGCATTTTTCCTCCATCAGCTCCCAATAGGCGCGCATGTCGTCTGCAGCCCCTCCAAACCCGCGCATGTAATAATCGGCGAGGAGCTCTTCACCGTCCTGCCAGGGGTCCCAGGCCATCTGCGCCATCACATAATAAAGGGGCCCCCGGGTTGACCAGTTCTCATAAACCCTGTCGATATAAATGCCGATGCAGCCATGCTCCGCTACAAAACGAAAATCAGCGATCGTTTGTTCAACGGGAATATGAGGCATGGATATCATCCGGCGGGTCTTGTTCGGCCGCCATATTAAGTTCTCAGCCACTTCCCCCCATCCCTGGAACTGTTCACGATGCAACGTGCCCTCGGG
>JAGYMJ010000222.1 GCA_018400625.1 Planctomycetota bacterium | reverse complement strand
AAGTCCTCAGTGAACCACGTTGTTTCCCCACCGTGCCCTGTGCCGGTGGAAACCAATGTGGTTCACCGAGGACTTCCGGTTTATGACATCATCAGAGTAATCAACAACTTAAGTCGGAGTAATGAGTATGGGAAAAAGGATAGTCGGTTTCTGGAATTTACTGACCCGCCTGCGGCCTACCGGCTGCCGCGGTGAATCCATATTGATCCTGCTTCCTTCCTGTCTTCAAAACAGCGAATGCCGGCAGAAGATCACGAATTCCGTGGAGGAATGCACCGGATGCGGGCGGTGTAAAACTTCGGCGATTATTGAATTAGCCCGGAGATACGGGTGTCATGTTGCCGTTGCAACCGGCGGGCGGCTGGCTATGGAACTCGCCAAACAGGATCAAATTCGAGCCATCGTTGCGGTCGCATGCGAAAAGGAATTGCAGCAGGGCCTGAAAGGCGTATTCCCTAAACCCGCGCTGGGGATAATCAATATCCGTCCCAACGGCCCATGTAAAGATACGGATGTGAATCTGGAAGAAATAGAAAAAGCGATAAATTATTTTATTCGTAAAAGATGAGTTGATCAATGACAGGAAATCCAAATTATATTAATGAGTATAAAATTACTCCCCCCGGTCCCCCCAACGACGGCCTATTGTTTGTTGACCACCAATCTAAAAACCGTTCCGGTCATAATGGCCATTCTCTGAACGAATACAAGAAGGACCATGTTTTGGCGTTCTATCTCAACGCTTCTGCCGATGAAATAAGTGGCTATGGACACCATCCGCACGGATGGACGGAATACAGGCGTTCGGTAGATGGGGGAAAGAGTTGGGGGGAAGCTGCTGTGCTGGATTATTCGAAAGAGGTCTTTGATGATCCCCAATATTTCTCCGCCTATATCATGGAAACTGTCCTGGCGCCCGACAATAACATCATCGCTATCGGCTGCCGTTTTCTCAAAAACTATCCTGAATTTGATAAAGCGTTCTACATGATAAGTGCAGACGGCGGCGAGAGCTGGAGCGAAGCGCGGGATTTTTGTCCTCCTGATCCGGTCTATGGGCGCCCCGAGTCCTGTTTCGTTGACAATGGAGAGATTTTTGTCCTGTGGACAGACGGCGCAAAATGGGGAGAAAAAAGCCCTCACCGTCTGTATGTCTCACAAGACAATGGGAAGAGCTTCTCCAGACGCAGTGATCTCACCCTGGATATTGAATGCTGGTACGGGACGATGAGGTTGTTGGACAACGGCAATATTATCGCTTATGGGTACAGGAACAAAGACGAGCATAATCTGCAGTATGTGATCAGTGATGATAAAGGGAACTCGTGGTCAGAACCAGCAACGACATACATGGCAAAAAAAATCAGGAACCCGCAATTGTCCGATAAACTCGGCCGCTTGTATTTCATGCACGGTCGCAGTGGGCATCATGGGGATGATTCTCACAATCTGGTGTTGTATTCTTCTGAAGATGGTCTATCCTGGGACGACGGCATTTTCCTCTATAAGGGGCCGGGGAAATACGCCTATTCGGCGAACGCCGTGATTGGTGAAGGCCATCCCGAAAACAAAACCAGATTACTCATTCAATCGAGCATACCGTATGACGGCAAACGCCGGGTTAATGTTCACCATTGGTGGGTTGAAGTCTGCTGATGAGTGGTATCTTATTCAGTGAATCGTAATTACACGGAAGATACCGGAGGACGTGGTTTTGCCTGCGGCCAGCCCCTGAGGTTGAGTGAGGGCGGTGCACCGCCAGC
>JAGYMJ010000221.1 GCA_018400625.1 Planctomycetota bacterium | reverse complement strand
GCCGTGCGGATGAACGGCGGAGTTTAGGGCGTTGGCGCCTCGTAGTGCTTAATCATCATCCCACCGGCACAGGGCACGGTGGTGATCAAGTGAGACGGGGTTTACTGAATATTTACTGGGAAAAGTTTTCTTTTCGATAAAAAGGAGAATCATCGACATGTTTTTGACAAAGGTAAAGTCCGAAGGTATCGCGCATATTTCGTATATTTTGGGTGACGGAGACCGGGCGGCGGTTATCGACCCGCGTCGCGACGTTCATACCTACCTTGAGATTGCAGCCAAAAGAGGTGCCCGGATTACCCATATCTTTGAGACTCACCGGAACGAGGATTACGTGATAGGCTCCAAAGACCTGGCCGAACACACGGGTGCCGAAATCCATCACGGGAGCGCGCTTGATTTCAAATATGGAAGCCCGGTGTCGGAAGGTGATACGTTTGACTTCGGTGATATACGGCTGAGCGTGCTGGAGACAGCGGGGCATACATTCGAAA
Source organism: Planctomycetota bacterium (assembly GCA_018400625.1). Classification (GTDB taxonomy): domain Bacteria; phylum Planctomycetota; class Brocadiia; order SM23-32; family SM23-32; genus PUMZ01. The sequence continues at coordinate 1,544 of JAGYMJ010000221.1, read as the reverse complement.
GTATTTCGCTTGTAATGACTGACAAAAATTACGGCGACAACCCGGTCGGCGTTTTCACGGGCGACGCCCTGTTTGTCGGTGATGTGGGCCGTACCGATTTCTTTCCCGACCGCGCTCGCGAAGTCGCCGGTCTCCTTTACGACAGCCTTTTCGGGAAACTGCTGCCTCTGGGAGATCAAACCATATTATACCCGGCCCACGGCGCAGGCTCCGTGTGCGGTGACAGCATGGCTTCGCGCGAGTTTTCCACGCTGGGCCTTGAGCGGAAAAACAACCCGGCTCTGCAGAAGACTGACCGGAAAGATTTCATCAATTACAAGATAGCTGAAAAACATTACACACCGCCGTATTTCAAGAGAATGGAAAACTACAATCTCGAAGGCGCTCCGCCGCTGGCCGAGATGCCTCGCCCTGTACCATTCAATCCGGACGACGTGGAGAACGCTGTTGAAAGTGGTGCGGTGTTAGTTGATTTGCGAAGCCCGGAGGCATTTGCCGGTGCGTTTATACCCGGCAGCCTGGCTATTCCGATCGATATGCTGCCGGCTTACATTGGCTACCTTGTCGATTATAACCGGGACCTGATTCTGATACCCGAGACGAGGGAGCAAGTTCGCACAGCGGTAAGATATCTTATACGCCTGGGCTATGACCGCATCCCGGGATATCTGGAGGGCGGCGTTCATGCCTGGGAGGTGAGTGGACGCAGATACGACCGTATCGGAACTCTGCATGCGAAAGACCTGGAGACGCGATTGAAAGACGATAGCGCTTCATTTACCCTGTTGGACGTTCGTAAGATCACTGAATATGAAAGCGCAAGACTGGAAGGGGCCACCCATATCTTTCTGGGAGAGCTGAAGTCCCGCATAGATGAACTCGATAAGGATAAGCCGGTGGTAACTTTCTGTGGCAGCGGGGCAAGGGCGGTAATCGCCGCTTCAATCCTTAAAAAGCACGGATTCAGACAGGTCGAGGACAACCTCGGCTCGATGGCCGCCTGTTCCAGTATTGGCTGTCATATTCAGAAAGGATGATGGGCTCGTTCATTTTCATGAGCTTGCTCCTCCTAACGATGGCCGGCAGAAGCAGCGGTTAAGCATCCCTTATCGGGGAAGGCTCAGAGCACCTGATCCAGTTGAAAATGCGATGATACCTATTTCAGCGGAACAGTCGATCCGGCGAAGGAAAAATGAAGCCTTAATTTTGTCCCGGGATACCTCATTTCTGTATTATTTAGGTCTTAAAAAAGCTCTTTCTCTAAATGATCAATATCTTCCTTCAACTCGGATTTTCTCTGCTTCCGATAAGGCTTCCCCTTTCAGCAAGTTTCATCTTTACCCTCTGCCCGCCGGGCATCCGCAACTCGGTCTCCTGAAATTCCGCCTCCGGCCATTTACCCTTTGGATGCTTATGATAAGTAATGCAGCATATACGATGCTTTTGCCACATCTCCTTGAAAAAACCGGGGCTGTATCCCTCAAAATCGTAAATCCTCAGTGAACCACGTTGTTCCTCCACCGGCACAGGGCTCGGTGGTGATC
>JAGYMJ010000220.1 GCA_018400625.1 Planctomycetota bacterium | reverse complement strand
CGCCCATGAGTAGGCAGACGATAAGTGCAGGAAACCCGAGTAAATAGATGGCTCCCACATAACCCACTATCCCGGCTATCTGAAGAAAGGGATAAAGGGGGGCGCGGAAGCCGGGACGGTAGTTCTGGAGCTTGCTCTCCCGAATAATAATGTGGGCCAGACAGGCGAGTATGAAGGTTAGAACGATAATCGTCGAGGCGGCGCGCACCAGGATGTCAAGCGGCAGCAGCAGCACAGCGATTATAAAAACCCCCGTCGTCACGATGGATACTACAGGAGTCTGAAAGCGTTGGCTTACCCTCGCAAAAGCGGAAGGAATGAGTTCATCACGACCCAGTGCAAGCAGATAACGCGAAGCGCTGGCAATACCGGCGTTCGCCGTGGAAAAAAAAGCAAATATGGCCGCCAGGCTCAGCAGGTAGAAGCCAGGGCGTCCGAGAATCTTCTCCGCGCCGTCGGAGATGGGCGTGAGGTTGCCGGCCAGTTCCTGCGCCGGCAGCACGCCGACCGTCACAAAAACCATCAACAAATAAAACAGCCCGACAATTGCCAATGAGAGCAAAAGACCCCGCGGGATGTTTTTTACGGGGTCTTTCAGCTCTTCCCCCACGCTCACAACCTTCAGCAGACCGCCATAGCCCACGAATATGAACCCGACGCCGGCCAGTACCGGCGTAACACCGCCCGGAGCAAAGGGCTCGAAACGGCCCAGATCCACCTCCGGCAGACCGGCCGTCAGATAGAGCACCATGAGCGCGAACAACCCGAACACCAGCAGCACCTGCACCCGTGCGGCCGCCTTGACACCTATTATATTCAACAGCACGAAAAACAGGCAGAAAACTCCGCCCGCCACTGCGATAGGCGTGTCGGTAAGCGGCGGGAACAGCCGTATAAAGGCGGCCATACCCACGAGCGCGAAAGCGCTCTTCATCGAAAGAGCAAACCAGCTGAGAAGCCCAGAAACAGAACCGACCGCAGGGCCCAGAGTGCGGGATATGAAAAAATAATCACCCCCCGCTTTCGGCATCGCCGTCGCTATCTCCGCGATGCTGAACATGCCGGCACTGGACAAAATGGCCGCCAGCAGATAAGAAACCACTATGGCAGGACTTTGACCGGTAAAACTGTAGGCCGCGCCCGGCAGCACAAAAAGAGTGGAACTTATCATGGCGCCGGAGGCGATGCAGAAAACATGCAGCAGTGTTAACTCTTTTTTTAATTGCTTCATTGTGTTATTTTTGAAGGCATGAATGAGTTATTCCTTTGGTTCCATTTCGGAATCCGGCTCCTCCAAGCCTATTGAAAACATGCGCTCGAGGTCGTAATCGCTATACGCTCTGAACGCAAGCAGAGTCTCACTTTTTTCAATGCCCCTCATCTTCAGCATAGTATGTGTTACAAGATGAGCGAGTTCTTCGTTGTTTTGCACCCTTATGATGGCGATCAGGTCATATTCCCCGGTTATAGAATAAACTTCGGAAATCTCCTTCAGCTCGGCCAGGGATTCGGCCGTCTCCGGTATCATATCGCGCCGTGCATTGATCAAGACAAAAGCAGTTACCATCGCAATACTCCTTCAAAATCGAGGATGAAAAGGATAAAATTTCTATCAATAAAATATAGCAGAAAATCTTCTGTATGTAAAACTGCAAGAGCCGGAGGAGCGGGCCGTGCGGATGAACGGCTACGGTTGTAAGTTATAGACACGTAGTGCTTAATCGTCATTCCACCGGCACAAGGCACGGTGGGGAAACAACGTGGTTCATTGCGGACTTACATCACTTCATCTACTGCATCTATTATAACCATACTGATATTAATTGTCAAATTATGAAACACGTTTGCGGAATTTGCACTTGAAAAACCGGTGGTGTTCAGGATCATTTTGCGCTTCCTGCCACTACCAAAAATGTACAATCAGAATTCACTTTATTTGACTTTCATTGCAAAGTTATGTTATTTATTATATAATTCTTGAGAAAAGAGTTTTTTACTTTTGGGTAAGTCCTCAGTGAAACACGTTGTTCCTCCATCGGCACAGGGCACGGTGGGGATCAAGTGGGACGTGCTTCACTGAACATTTACCTCATTTCCCAATACAGAACCGGCTGAAAATACTGTCAAGCACATCCTGACTGTCCGCCTCGTCAGTAACTCGGGCCAGGGCATCAGAAGCTTCTCTCAAATGCAGAGCTGAAAATTCATATCCCAGTTCTGCATTGGCCGCCCCTTGCGCATCTCTGATCCGGGCTAAAGCTTCCCTGACGGCCTCTCTTTGCCTGGCGTTGAATAAACAATCGGCGGCGGAAAAATCCAGCCTCCCCTCCGTGACAATGCGCCCAACAACACCTTTTAACTGTTCTACCCCTGCCCCCGTCAGTGCCGAGACATGGACAATATCCCGAAAACATTCACTCAGTAAAGACTCGTCTGCTGCGAGCGGCAGATCGCATTTGTTCATCACCCCAATCGTTCGATTTTTATCCACCCATCCGCTCATATTTTTCCATTCACGCGGTACAGGCTCTGAAGCGTCAAAGACTAAAAGCACCACTTGCGCTCCTTCAAGCGTCTGCCTTGATTTTTCGGCGGCAAGGTCATCTAAAGCTTCGCAATCATCTTGCCGTTTCCCAGGAGCCGTGAAAGCACTGATACCGGCCGTGTCCGTCAAAATGAAATCCACCCCATTGATTACAACCTTCTCCTCCACTGCATCACGGGTCGTTCCTGATGACGCATGCACGAGAGCCGCTTCATGCCCGATTATCCGGTTAAGTAAACTTGATTTCCCAGCATTCGGCGGCCCCACAAAAACTGCGCGGACACAATCCTTATTAACTTTTTCTCCCTGGTATCTATCCAGTTCTCCCTCCAGCTTATCTGTTAACTCTTTACACCTTTGGACGAACTCATGCCGGGGAACGAGTTCTATCCCTTGCGATTCGAAATCAAGTGAGGCTTCAATGGCGGCGCGAAGCTCGACGATATCTTTCTGAACCGAACTGACCAATTTTGAAGTGGAGCCGCCCAGTCTTGAGTTGGCCGCCAGTAGCTCTGATTTATTACGGGCGGTTATTATCGACATTACGGCCTCAGCCTGAGCAAGATCAATCCGGCCGTTGAGGTAAGCTCGTTCTGTAAATTCGCCGGGACCGGCCAGACGCAGATAGTCGCCCCCGGAACCGAGAAGGGCATCCAGTATCAGATCGACCAACGCCGGAGAACCAGGGAGATGGATTTCCACCACATCTTCTTTTGTATAAGAGAAGGGGGCACGCATAGTATAAATTAAAACAGGCACAGCTAATATCTCATCATATGGGAGGATCAGATGGCCGGAAGAGACGCTGAAACCTTGTTCCCAATCCTCCCCGCCGCTCTCAGAACTTGTGAAAAAAGCCCGTGAAGTGTTGACAGCATCAGGTCCGCTTAACCTGATTATAGTGCGCATGGCCACACCTTGAGCAGATGAGACAGCAACAATCGTGTCATTAAATTGATTGAGGTTCATGGTCAAAAAGGGGCGACCAGACAGAAAGGTTCTCTCTGCCTGAAAGATAAAAGAAATCTTTACTTCAACTTCTCGATTTTTGATATTACATCGTTTTCAAAGTCTCTGAGGTAGCCTCTCATAAACTCCCCCACTTCCCTACCGGGATCATTGACCAACGGCGTCAGATCAATAGCATAGATCGCCGCCGTTGTCTGATCAGTACTGTGTGATTCTGCAAATGTGGCATTGGCCAAACGCCGGCCGGCGGTGGCCAGATCATACCTGGCCCCGCCGCATATTTGAGTATCATAAACTCCTAACAATGAAGCCGAAAGATTGGGGTGTTCTGCAACATCAAAAACAATTTTCTGTTCGTCGTTCACCCAGTCCAGAGCACGCCAGACCTCACAGCCATAAATCCGCTCAGGACGGTATTCATGCGGGAGGTTCCGCAGCGCTTCAATCGTCCGCATAGCTACTGCTACATGGGTATCATGCTTGTCGGCGGGATTATGGACATAAATGATTTCGGGGGAGGTCTTCAGAATAAGCTTTTCCAGGTCGGCGACCACATCTTCATTTTGGGAATTCTTCACCTCGGCGCTTGGATAATCCAGCATAACAAGAGCACAGTATTCACCGACATATGCCGCCTTCTTCTGTTCTTTCCGTCTTGCCACACACATCTGTTCATCCGTATAATCGGCATACAGCCCGCTGCGCGGACTGCCTGCTCCGTTAGTGGTAACGACCCCACAAAACCACTTATCTTCTCTTCCAAAACACTTCAATATGCCGTCCAACGCCATAATTTCTATATCATCCTGATGTGCGGAAACGGCCAGATGGGTTGTTTTTTGCATGGCCGATTTGAAGTGAGTGTTGTCAGGAAAAAAAACTTCAGAACCCTCATTTGCAAATTTTATCGTCATCATCTGTTCCCCAAAAAGTTTTTCTCTGATTTTCGAGACAGTATTCGTCTTCTATGATAATATGCTTGATTTGATTGGTTTGTATCTGCAATTTCATATTTCATAGTCTGTTTTTTATTTTCGGCAGACTGGCGGCAGCGATGGACTGGCCGACTCTCCGGCTCGATTCATCGGGCAGATGCAGCCGTATCTTATCGGCCAATTCAGGGAATTCTGTCTTCAGAACATTTTCCGCCTTTCCTTTTATCAACACGCCCCCGTTTCCGGAAGTCACTCTTCCGAGGATCAGTATATGCTTAATATCATAAAACTGGGCATAATAGGCTATAGCATATCCAAGATAGACCCCTACAGTTTCAAAAATTTTCACGGCTCCATCATGTCCTTTTTCGTGCAGTTTCTGGACAAATTTGAGTTTTTCGGCGGGAGTAAGTTTTTCATCCAATTCTATCCCGGCAGCCGGGGCGAGCTTAATCACTGCATCCTGCGAAAAATAGTTTGCACCGCAACCAAAATCGCCCGACCACTCGTGAACCGCCGCTTTCGGATTAAAATCCACCGGCACAAAAGCAAGCTCATTCAGCTTACCTGTAATATGGCCTTTACCATCAACATACCCCCCCGCTTCACTCGTCCCCATTGCGATTCCAAAGACATTGGAATCATCAAGGTCCATCGCCCCGGCAAGAGCTGTGACATCGCCGTCATTGGCCACTTGTAATGGGACATCGCCCATTTTGCCTGCAATATCTATGAACATATCTTTGACCTTTTCTTCAAATTTATCTTCAGGCACTTTTATAAAGAGAGACGCCGCCATGACGCGATTATTTATGTAAATCCCAGCAGCACTTACACCAATAGCGTCCACCCGGGGCAGGTGCTCTGCAGCGGTTTTTATAGAGTTCATCATCTCACTATAGTGGTAATCCGGGTCTTCAGTGGTTTTAGGATGCCAGATCACCTCTTCACTAAAAACCGCTTCACCATCTATAACCGCTGAGACCTTCCTGTCACTGCCTCCGGCATCAAAACCAATCCGGCAACCATCAAGATGACGTCCGATTGAGCGTGATTGGGTTTTCGCTGCCGGAAAATTCTTTAAATCGGTTATTTCGACGGTAAATGGTTTCTCATAGACCTTTGCCATAAAATCGGCATCAAACTCTCTGATTCCACCTTTCGAATAAGCGCTTTGGATATATTTGCCGAGACTCTCCGAACCGGCGATAGTGACTTTCCATGCACCGCATGACCAGAGTAAAGTCTTGACAAGTCGTTCTGCATAGGGAAAGTTAGCACTGGCCTTTTTATGCTTATCATCAAACACTTTGGTTTCATGGGTGGACACCAGACCATTTCCACGCTCTAAGGCTATTTTGAGAGGAACTGCTTTTCCCGATTCCTCCACAGATTTCTTATAGGCCCGATTGGCGAGCACCGCAGGTTGAAATCCTCTGTCAAGCTCCGGCACAACTTTCATCACTACATCCGATAAAATAAATTCTTTCATGATCTTTCTCCGCAATAAGCTTAATTTCATTGGGCCAGGCTTCTTTATTTGCTATTCGTCACATGTCATGTTATAGTGTAATCTCAATAAAGATTTTATTGTAAGGTATCATCCCGTCATGTACTTTTTAAATCAAAAGTAAATATTCAGTGAACCACGTTACCGGCGGCTTGTCCCGGTGGAGCGGTATTTATGCACTGCGAATGGGTCTGCTCTCCCCCCGGCCTCGCCCGCCGCGTTTC
>JAGYMJ010000219.1 GCA_018400625.1 Planctomycetota bacterium | reverse complement strand
AGCTGTGAATCTTTCGCTCCACCGGCACAGGGCCGGCGGGGGCGGCTCCGTTCGGGGCGTCGTGTGCGTAGCTGTGAATCTTTCGCTCCACCGGCGCAGGGCCGGCGGGGGCGTCTCGGATGAGATCATCGCTGTATTTATCGATGCGTTTGGGGATATCCTCAATGTATCGAACATCAAAATGATCAAGAGGGCTGATCCGCTCACACCCACATTCACAGACCTGCGGCGGGGCGAACACTCTGATTTTATCTATCAGCTTTTGCTTTTTCTGTGAAAAAGCTTCGAGAGTTACCTGACTTTACAATCTGATTTAACTCACATTCAATTCTTTATTAAAAAGAAAAAATCGTCGAGAGGGTATATCTTCTTGTTCTGGCGGCATTACGGCCTGTGAGCGGATGCTGATAACCCGCTTTGACTTTCAGGCGATCTCCAATCTTCTTAGCGGCCCCGCACGTGAAATGAAACATGTCGGAACCGCTTCCGCCGCTGACAAATCGATGGGCATAATTGATTTCGCCGATCAAGTTGAAGGTCGATGTGATGGAACGTGCCACCGCCCAATTCGAGCTCAAAACGCCGCGTTCACCCGCGCCCTCCCGGGTATGCACGCCAAAGTCACGCACGTACCCCCTGCGTGTTCTGCCGAAGGGTAACTCATATCCAATATCAAAGGTCAATGCCGAATTATCACTTAAAGCACTTCGTCCGGCGACATTCATTTCAAAACTCCAATAATTCTGCCCTGCTCCCAGACGCCCGCGTGAGACGTTGGAATGGCGCCCCGTCGGTGCTTTCAGTGCAATTTTTGATGTAACAATGGAGTTATACCGAATTTGATCTTGTTTCCAATATAGCGTCAGGTCGCCCCATCCTTTTCCGCTCGCATCGGCATCCCTGTCCGTTCGAATCTGGCGGTCGTACAAGTCGATCCACGAGGTGCTGATGCCACTCTCCGAACCGCGATCATCCTCAACCCCCAAAAGACCTCTGTCAACTTCATACCACCTTATCCCAATTGTATATTCTTGCATTCGGAACAGTTCCCTGCGCGTATTCGACCAGTTGTTGCTCCAGGCACCGCGTTTACCTTCATTAGCCTGTGAATACATCATACCAAATTCGACTTCCCCTTTATAATCAAGCAGCAAGATCGGCGATTCAGTGAAAATCGTTTCATGAGGAAGAGCCTCTAAAGAGGCGAAAAAAACCTCCAACTCATCCCGTAGAAACTCAACCTTTCGTGCAATCTCTTTATCATCCCCCCCAACATTTTCAATATAACCTTTTCTTCATTTGTCACCTCCAATTTATTAATCTCACAAACTCTCTGTAAATAATACGTGAGAAAATCTATTTTCTTTCAATAAAAAGCTCCTTCCGGTATGGTCATATACACCGGCTCTACATTTACCGGCGGTTCTTCGACGCGTAAACGAACCTCTACGGGGTCTTGAGGGTCTATAGATATCTCCCGCAAATCGAATGAAGCAACCCCGCCGTATCCTGTCACTGCTTCGGTCAGGAAATCTTCCGAAATCCCTTCCAGTATTATCGTATACCCCCGCATGTATCTGGTTCGTTCCGTTTTTTCTTTATTCTCGCGTTTTGTTGTGTAACCCGTAAACACATCTCCGCTTTTGGAATATCCGATGATGGAATAACGGGCAAACCTCAGGTCCGCACCCTCGCGGTTAGGCGGCTCCCACGGGGCAAAGGGTTCGGTCACCCATGATACGGCGGTAGAAACGGCATATGTCGGCACACCAATAAAAGTGGTGAAAACGGGAAAAAAGAAAACTGGACGGTCCTTTGCCAAATCTGCCGGAATCAGCGTCATAAGTACTATATCCATTACCAGGCAGTAACCCACTACATTCAGGCTTTTTAGCCCGTCGCGTTCTTCATCGGCATAAAGCGAGGCGCCCATGGCGGGGAAGAAGCCAACCACCATGAATTTGTCGTTGATCTCCCGCACGTATTCCACCTCGTCCCATCGTTTCACATCGACCGTGCCCGTCAGCGTGGCTGTTAGCTGCTGCTTTTCAGCCGCATACTCGGCGTTAAGCCGGGCCGATACAAGCTTTTCCCAGCTTCTCTGAGTAGGCTCTTTATCCGACCGGCTTTCGCTCAGTATCTCATAGCGCTGGGAAGAGATAGGAAAACAGCCCGTGAAAACTGGGATCAACAGGGCGATGATTAAGATGTTTTTTTTTAGCTTCAAAATTGTTATTATGAGATTTTTTATGCGTTTCACTCCTGCAAATCCACCGGCTTAAGTACTTCGATACGTGCATCCGAGCGGTCCTTACCGGTGGATACGATAAGCTCACGCATGCCGTCGCCGGTGAGATCGGAAATCACCATGCGCCTCAGGCGTGCCGGGGCGCCGCCCGGATGCTCCCACGAAGCCACCGGACGCAGTTCGTTGTCCAGGATGTGAAGCACGTGCCCGACTGTGAAAATCACCTCCACCACGCCGCTTCCGTCCAGGTCGATGGCTGTGACATTCCGCGGCTTTTCTTCTCCGATATTGAACACATCTATGTCCGGCAGCCCGGAGGCCAACCGCAGAACTCGCAGATAATACTCTTCTTCTTGCCAGTCCTCATGCACGACCAGCAGTGATATTTCTTGTCCCGCCCCGAAATCCTTCGCCTCAACGACCCGCACCGGCGCTTTGAAATCACGCTCGGCCCCGGGCAGCGGCTCGCCGTCGTAAATCCGCAGCAGTTTGACGATGCCCACACGCCCGTCCCATTCGTTCATACCGTGCTCGCGCAGACTCACCGCAACGAAACGGCGTTTGTCTGAGCGGATATCGGGAACGGCCAGGTCGCAATTGAAGAACCCGCCGGTATGAAACGGGCCGCGCCGCCAGACCACCTCGCCGTTCGCATCGAGTTTCCAGAGGTAGGAACTATAATCATTCGAACCATCAGGCAATTCCCGACCGTTAGCAACGCCGCGGCTGCCGATAAATATGCAACGCGGTCCGCGTCCGAAAACCGGGCCGGCCCACGGCGGCCCTGCCACCGCAGGAGCGATTTCGGTGTGGCCCCTGGCACGCCCCGTTTGCGCATCAAATACGATGATGCCGCGCGGGCCGCGGGAATAGCCCGAAGATATCCCGGCAACCAGTTCCAATCGCCCGTCTGCGCTGAGGTCGTCGATTAAAAGCGGTGACAGGTTGGTATCTTCCGCCCCACCCCGGATGGAGAAAGTCCGAAAATGCTCACCGTCGATAGTGTGGGCGGACAATTGCGCAAGCCCGTCGTCGGTGCGGCGGGTAGCAAATATTTCCGCACGGCCGTCACCGTTGAGGTCACCTGCAAAACGCACATTACCGACCCCCGGCAGCAGCGCTATGCGCTGTCCCTCCGCATTGTAAATAGCCGCACCACTGCCGTCGGCCAATATCAACTCCGGCGCAGTATCACCGGTCACGTCAGCGGCAACAACATCCCGGAAGCCGC
>JAGYMJ010000218.1 GCA_018400625.1 Planctomycetota bacterium | reverse complement strand
AAAAAAGGTGATCCGGTAAATATTTCGAAATCAAAACCGCTTGACGACTCTGCAATGTGGCATGGCGATGCCGTTGATATCCTGCTTGAAACTCCAATGAACTCCTATTATCAGATTGCGGTAAATCCGGAGGGATCTATCTGCGATCTTAACCGAGGAGAGTGGCATAAGGGAAAACACAAAGCTTTTGCCTGGGGCTCGGAAGCTGACATCAAGACATCTATAAACAAGGAAGAAGGCTTCTGGACAATTGAAGCAAGATTACCGTTTACCCCCAGCACCCAGGACCCACTCCATGAGATAATTGGCAGCGCTCCTTCAAAAGAGAAACCATGGTTCTTCAATATCTGCCGTCAACGTATACGTGAAGCAGGGAATGAAACATCCTCTTTTGCCCCTACCGGGAAGAAAGGCTTTCACCATAGACTAAAATTCGGGAAGCTCATTGTTGAATAAACTTTGGCACAAAGAACGGCAAAATATCACGAAGTACGCGAAGTTCACTGAGGACGTACTTAATATTTTTTTTGGAGCACAACGCTTATGTTTTCGCCGCCTGCACATTTTTTGAAAAGCAAGATACTCATCGCATGTCTAATTTACATCACCGGCTTCTCTATATTTGCCAAGCCGGATAGTGAAAAAAACCTTTCCGAGGTTGAAACCGCCATGTGTAAAGCGGAGTTCCAGCCGGCGGTCCAAATTCTGCAGGATATTTCGCCTGAAGATACCGAACAGGCCGCTTACGCCATATTCCTCAAAGCGAGAGCGTTTTATCTGCTGGAAAATTATAAAAACGCCGAAGAAACGCTTCAGGAATTGATCAAAAATTATCCCGATTCTCAATGGTATCATAAAGCGCGTTTTCTGAAGGGAATCGTTTTAGCACAGCAAAGAAAGTTTGAAGCAGCGGAAAAAATCTACGCAGGAGAAGTGCGCCGTTTGTTATCCTCGGAACGCAAAGAGGAAATCGCCGGTCTCCTCATTGAGCTCGGCGACGTTTTTGGAAAGGAGCCGGATAGTTCTGAACTGAATGCCCACAATGCAAACTACCGGAAAGCATACCACTTCTATACTAAGGCGCTGGAGCTTGCTGTCGGGCGCGATGTTCGCGATGAGTTGCTGTTCAAGCGGGCCCGGGTTCTCCAGAAAGCCGGGAATCAACACCAGGCGATCAAGGAATACCGTCAGTATCTGAAAGACTTCGACCCGGATTGGACCGACTATACAGGTTCCTCATCCCGCCGTTCAGATCGACAAGCGAAAAAACACGAACCCGCCGGTAAACATCGACTGCAGGCACGCTACCGCTTGGCGGAAGCACAGATTAAAGCCGGACAGCAAAACCTTGCCCGCATCCATCTTGAAGACCTTCTCAATATCCTTACAGAAAAAGAAATCAGTGAAAAAAAAGCCGAAGCATTAAGCCCGAAGGCCAGATGGCTGCTGGTTCGGAGTTACGAATTCCCGCAAGTTCAGGCCTCAAAATTCGATAAAGCAGCAGATGAAGCCATGGCATTTCTGGCAAAGCACAAGTCCAACCGGCACGCCGTGGTAGCGGCGTATCAATTGGCGGAAGCTTATCGGCATGTTGGCCGTCCCGAGAAAGCCCTTACTGCCTACAAGAGATTCCTGGATAAGAAAAATTACGATATTCCGGACGCGCCAGCAGTACGGAATGCTGAGATCGAGCCTTTCGGTAAAACACCTTTACAGCTCGAGGATGAATGGAAAAAACGGGCGCTCTACCACATCGGTCTTATCCGGTTCCGTCAAAAAGAGTACGAGCGGGCCATATCGGCGTGGGAAAAATACACTGACAGATATCCCAACGGTCCCGAGTGGGACGAGTGTCAGCGCGGGATTATCAATGCAGAATATCAAACCGCGGTGGACAAAGTCGCGGCGGAAGAATACGATAAGGCCAGTGACATCTTCCAAATCTTTCTCGACCGTCACCCTCTCGACAAACGCGCTAAAACAATCCTGTTTGCTTTCGGCCAAATAGCGTATGTCCAAGCGGAAGAGAGAGCGGAAAAAAAGGAAGCTTCTCAGGCGGACATGAAAAGCGAATACGGAAAAGCCATAGAAAAATGGAAACGGCTGGTGAGTAAATACCCCGACAGCGACGAAGCCTCTCTTGCCCAATTCCGGATAGGTAGAATTTATGAAGAAAAACTGAAAGATCATGAACAGGCACTTGCCGCGTATGAAAAGCTCGACTGGGGTCGCTGGGCGGCTGAAGCGCAAAAACGCATTGCCGAAATGAAAGGCAAATACCTCCGGGTCTCTACCCCGCGGAAATTCCGGACGAATGAGAATCCAGCGGTCAAGATCGATACCCGGAACATTGAACACTTAACGTGTAAACAGTATTTCCTGAATCTCGAATCATATTTCCGGAAGACACATGGTACCGGCGACATCAACAAGTTAGATATCGACCTCATAGAACCGGACAAGACTTGGGATGTCTCTATCTCCGACTACGCCGATTACCGTCCCTTGCAGCAAGAAGTGGAAATCCCCCTTAAAAAAAACGCCCCAGGTGTCTGTTTATTCAATGTCAGCAGTGAAAAACTGGAAGCTACCACGCTGGTTATCCGGAGCGATTTAGAACTTATACTCCGTTCCTCCCGGAACGAAACGCTGGTTTTTGTTCAGAATATGCTTACGCAAAAGCCGGCGCAGGACGTGCGGGTTCTGCTGAGCAGCGGTGAAGAGGTTTTCGCCACCGGTCAGACCAACGAGGACGGCGTCTGGCGTAAAGAAATCGAAGACTCACAGGCAGCCGAAAAGCTGCGCGTGTTCATCTCCGGCGAAGGACATGTTGCGGCCAATGATCTCAATCTCGAAGGCCTGGAGAGCGCCAAAGGACTCGCCCCGAAAGGCTATATCTACACCGACCGGTCGGCCTACAAACCCGGTCAGAAAGTCAAGTTCCGCGGTATCATCCGGACCGTTAAAGATGGTTCTTATGCCGTTCCCGAGGAACAGGAATATGTGGTAAGCATCACTGCCGCGGACGGCAAAACAGTGTGGCAGAAACCGATGGGAATGTCGGATTTCGGCACATTCAACACTGAATTTGACCTGGCGGATAACGCCCCCCTCGGCAGCTATACCATCAAAGCGCAACGGAAGGATAAACCGGGCGAAACGTACGCGGCGGATTTCAAGGTTAAGGAGTTCAAACTAAAAAAACTGCGATTGACTCTCGATCCGGAGCGCGACGTGTATTTTCGGGGCGAAGGTGTGGACATCACCGTGCGCGCCGAATACTACTGGGGACAGCCGGCCGTCAACAAGCCCGTCCGCTATGAGTTCCCGGACGGACGCCATTTCGTTGAGCACACCGACGACCAGGGCGAGTTTCAGTTCACATACGACACCAGCGGAACAATGCCTGGAAAGCATTTGAATTTCAACGCCCGGCTGGAAGGCGAGGATGTAACAGACAGCGTCCGGATATTGCTGGCGAAACAGGGTTTCAAAGCCGAAATCGAGCCGGGCAGAGATGTTGTTCTGGCAGGTGAACCGTTTGATGCCCGCATAAAAACCACCACTCCCGATGAGCAGCCGATCGGACGCAAAGTCACCGTCAATGTTTTTCGACGTAAAACTGTCAAACAGGACCCTGTATTGCAAGGGATACCGTGGATGCAGGCGGAGAAAAAAAATACGGCTGAAGTTAAGGTGGCGGAACACACTGTGGAGACAGACGCGGACAGCGGCGCCGGGAAGGTTCGGTTGACATTGGAAGAAGGCGGTATTTACATATTGCGTGTCGAGGGGAAAGACCGCTTTGAACAAACGATAACGGCTGAAAATACAGTCAGGATTTCGGACGAGGACGACGAAACAAAACTCCGTTTTTTCAGCAAATCCGATACCCTGAAAGTCGGCAGCAAAGCTCATCTCCGTCTCCATTCTCGCCTCCGGAACAAGCTGACCTTATTAACATTCGAAGGCGAAAACGTTATCGACTACAGAATAATCGAGGTGGGAAAAGGCTTCAACCGGATCCCTCTCGTTATAGACCATAAGCACTTCCCGAACTTCCGGGTGGCTGCCTCTCTCATCGACGGTCGTAAGCTGCGTTCAGCCAACAAACCTTTTGAAGTGGAAAGACGGCTGCAAATTAACATTGAACCGGAATCAAAGACACTTGAACCCGGGCAAAAAGCCACGTTCTCTTTAAAGGTCACAGACCAGTTGAACAACCCCGTAAAAACAGAACTCAGCCTGGCACTGATCGATGAAGAGCTCTTTTCACAATATCCGGATACCACGCCCGATATCATTGAATATTTTCAGAAAGATGCGCGACGGCATTCAGATTTCCGGATTGCCGGCTCCTGCGATTTCAGTTACAGCGGCGAGATGGAAATGATTGAGACCGCCTACCTGGAGGAGGCAAAACGCCTTCAGCAAGAGGCAAAAGAAGACGAGGCCCGAAGCCAGGTGGAAATGTTTGACAAGGATCTGGAAAGTAGAACACAAACAGGACCGCGGGAGAGGAAAACAAAAGTTGCTCAGCCACTGGAGCAAAGGAGAGCATCCCGGGAACGTGAACTGTCAGAATCAGGGGCAGGCGAGACCGGCGCACTAAGAAGGAATGACAGAACCGGGGACGAGGCAGTCCGCCGGGAATTACCGGAAGCCGGACGCTGGCTCGGGGCAATCTTTACTGACGAGAAAGGGGAAGCAACCGCCGAGTTCGAAATGCCTGAAAAAACCGCGCAGTGGCGCCTCACTTCCCGTGGCTGCACAGTCGAGACGCTGGTGGGAGAAAATACAACTGATGTTGTTACCCGGAAAAAGCTTTTCGTCAACCTCAAAGCACCCGCGTTCTTCCGGGAAGGCGATTCGGTAGAGCTTATCCCGAAGGTTCATAACCTTACCAATTACAGCGGCGACGGTGAACTGACTCTTGAAATATATGACGGCGACGATTTCAACAGAAAAGTCGCTGAAAGTAAAAAAATGGTTGATATTTCTGAGGAAAGCAGTCAGGAGGCTCTTTTCAGTTCCTTCGATATTCCCGCTACGGAAGCACTGATGTTAAGGGTCAGCATAGAGGCCGGTGATTATACGGATATTGTGGAGCGGGTGGTGCGGGTAAAACCGTGGGGGCTCGAATACATGGATTCTGCAGGCGGTGTTGCCGACAACAGTACGTCGGCAACGGTCGCCCTCCCCGATGACCGTATCTACCGGTCGCAGTGGATGACCATTTCAGTCGGGCCGGAACTGAAACGCTCGATCGTGGAAATGGCCCTTGATAACGGTCCCCGACCTTTGAATGGTGGCGAAAACAGTTCGCGCATCATGTTGCCGCCACCCGGAAAGATGCACCTGCCCGGAAGCAACCTCATTGCCGCGGTCGCCGCTATGGAGTATGCCGAGCAGGTCGAGCCGGCCAGAACTGACGTCCCTCAGATGGCGGACCGCGCCCGGGCGCTCGTCAACACGCTGATTGTTTCACAGGAAGATGACAACCACTGGTCCTGGCATAAAGGGCATAACAAAACGGATCGTGCGTTGATAAGCGCTTTGAACTTTCGAGCACTCGTCAAGGCCCGGAAGTACGGTCTCAGCATTGATGAACAAGTCATTGAAAACGCGGAAAAATATCTGAAGGATGTTTTCAGTAAGCTGAGCACCACGGACACGGACGGTAAAGCGGTCGTTCTGCACGCCCTCTCTGCGACCGATGCGGCGGAGTTCGCCTCCCTCAACCGCCTGCATCGTCAACGCAACAGCCTCTCACTCCCCGCACTTGTTCATACCGCACTGGCTTTCGCGAACGTTGACCGGTCGCCGATGACGGTCGAATTGCTCGATATCCTGGAGCAGAAAGTGGAGCTTATAGAACAGGATGACAAAAAACTGGCATACTGGCCGGTAAATAGCAACCAGCCGTGGCTGCGGGATGACGTCGAAACCACCGCCCTGGCCACTCTTGCATTTATCCGCTTGCGACCCGAATCGCCGCTGATCGAACAGTGTATCAATTATCTTTTACATAAACGCGGCATATACGGCTTCGGCAAGGCGTGCGGTTCGGCTGTTTCCGCAATCGCTGCATATTTCGGTAAAACTCAGTATATCGAGAATGATTATCGGTTGACAGTGCAGGTCAACGGGGAAAGTGTCCGCGAATTGAACAGTGAACAGACCGCCCGGACCATTACTTTTCCGATTCCACGCGACGCGGTCGAACAAGGGGAAAACCTCATTCGCTTCAACCTGGAAGGGCGGGGACAATACAGCTACAACGTGTCTTTGAGAGGTTTCTCTGAAGAACTGAAGGACCCCCAATCGTGGCGCTATGACCCCCATGTTTACTATCGGAAGTACCAGCACACTCCGCTCATTTACCGGGGACGCTCCATCGGCGTGGACAGTTCATCGCCGGTAAAGAATATCGAAATCGGCCAGCGCGTAAAGGTCCACGTCACTATTGACGGCGGCAGCCAGAATCGCTATCTCGTGATTGAAGAACCCATCCCGGCCGGCATGCGTTTCGTCGAGGGGTCGTTAGAGGACAGAGGCGCCACGCAACATGAAATACGCGATGACAAGCTCCTGATTTTTTATCCCCCCAATCAGTATGTGGACGATTTTGAGTATGAA
>JAGYMJ010000217.1 GCA_018400625.1 Planctomycetota bacterium | reverse complement strand
TTTTGGCCACTAAAACGCGATGTAAGGCCTTATTCAGGCTTCACAATAGCCGTAAAAACCTTTTAATCAGCACGTTACGCGGGAACGGCACCGTGTGACAGACACAAACCTTTTAATCAGCACGTTACGCGGGAACGGCACCGTGTGACTCGTTTTTTTCTCCATTTTCTTGCTTACAGAGAAATTCCGCGTACATATTTACTATACCATCAAACGGCTGATTCCGATATGCTGCTGCATATCGAATTGCTTGAAACTCCATAGCCTCCGCCCGAGTGTCATCTTTCTTGTCCCGCTTCACTTCAATAATCACAAGGCTTCCATCTGTATGAACACCAATAAGATCTGTAATCTTGTTGGAACTAGTCCTCGCTTGCTGATCAATTATTAGTATGTCGGATGTTTGGGTATCCCGTATGTCACAATTTCCATAGTTCAGTAGTTGTGGGAAATCAATAATGAGATTTTCAATGTTTTTTTCACGCACGTTTTGATCTGCAACCTTAATATCCTGAAAGTGAATAGGTTTTATCTTCTGTTCGATAGTCAGTTTTTCATTGTTGTTACTTATGCTAAATATTTCCATGGATCAATCTCCTAAATTAAAAGTAAAATTCACAAAATGCACAGTTCTTTCCTTTTTTCAATCCCCCAACGCCTTCAAAAGCGCCTCCGACGGGGTGTTGTAGTATTGGACATCGACTTTTGTTACCATGTCGTCCGGCAGGTCAAAAAGTTGCTGGCGTGCGGTGACCGGGATCAGCAACGACTCCGCCCCTTTCTCGACCGCAAGCTCGGCGACCGCCAGAGCGTTATATACCGGGTCGATGGAGCCGCCAAGATTTAATTGACCTACTACGATCAAACCTCCCTTAAGACTTTTCTCCAGTAAAGCACCGCACAGCGCAAGCAGCACGCCCATACCTACACCGCGCCCTTCATGGTCCTCATCGTAGGCA
Organism: Planctomycetota bacterium; assembly: GCA_018400625.1. Classification (GTDB taxonomy): domain Bacteria; phylum Planctomycetota; class Brocadiia; order SM23-32; family SM23-32; genus PUMZ01. The sequence goes on along the minus strand of JAGYMJ010000217.1, from coordinate 1,462 downwards.
CCGGCATTATCCAGCGCTTTGAGCAGGGCGTGGAAAATTGTATTCTTATCCATTATGTTTGAGTTGTGAGTTAAGAGTTAAGAGTTTATCAAAGGGATATTTCTATATTTGCTCCGAGGGATTTGAAATGTTTTGTGTTGAAGGTGGCTACTGAATCACATTTTTGGGATTGAGCCAGCACACAGATATAGGCATCGGCGTAATCTTCCCCGGTATCTCGTGCTTTCTGGATAGCCGCCTCCACCAGCCTTTTATCGGTCAAAATTATGCCGTCGTGGTTAACAATACTTTCGAGGACATCCAGCGCCACCTGAGCATCTCTTTTGTAGCCGGAAGTGAGGGTCCAGAACACTTCAAACAGAACCGGCGGGCCGGTTAAGAGTTCAATATCACCACTCTCGGCCTTTTCAAACAAGCTCTTCGCCCGCTCGTGGTGATCGGCATCGTCCCGTGTGAAAAAACGCAGAAAGACATTCGTATCGACAAACACACGTTTCATTTCTTATCCTCCACCCGAGCGGAAACAGCACGCTCTCTGGCTTTCTTTTCTTCATCTGCAGAGAGCCGCGGCCCCAAAAAACCTTCGAGTTCCATAAAATCGGGAACGGGGCGGATAACAATTCTGTTATCTTCAAGCTGTATGGCGACACGGTCATGCGGCCGTACCCCCAACGCCCGCCGGCACTCGACCGGCAAAGTGACCTGGCCTTTGGTTGAAACTTTATGCAGTGACATAGCTATGCTCCGGAGTTAAGAGTTATGAGTTAAAAGAAACACGGCGATAAGTCAAAACCTCAAACCTCCATTATACAAAGTAAAGAATTAGGACGCAAGTAAAGCATAAGATCGCAAGTTTTGATCTGAAGCAAAGAGTTGTGAATTATGAGCCTCGAATAAAGTCTGATTCAATTCCCGAGGGGCTCAGTCAATTTCTCATTCCTTCGGAAAACGGAACAACGGTTTGTCTTTTACAATTACATTTTTCACCCGAACATATCGCATAATTTAGGATAGAGAGCGTTGATTATTTTAGTCGTTTTTTGTGCAATTTCTGCAGATTTTTCTTTTGTGAAGTCAAAACTCTATTTGCCGACGGTTACATAGCGGCCAGTGGAACTTCCGGGGTCGGACCGGAGCAACCTCTTATTATGAAAAACATTACGCCAATATTTGACTTCATATAGCTCTTAGAAACATTTTTTGGCCCCTGAAATGTGACCGCTAAGGAAAACCCATCTCACAGTTTAAAAGCCCCTTTTGCTATTTGCCAACGCCAATCTTAATCGTCTGTGCTTAAAGCTCTCATTTCACCCCCGAAAACACGTCTCTAAGCGTTATACAGGCCCGTTTTATGCCGTATAGCCATGAAATTCAGAAGGTTACTTCGGTCCGACCCCAATGTCCACCAATGTCATCCCTGTCGAGTTCAAAACTGATGTTCAGCCAGTCGCCTTCTTTTGCA
>JAGYMJ010000216.1 GCA_018400625.1 Planctomycetota bacterium | reverse complement strand
GTAAAGAATGACCGCTCGCAGTGGATAATAGTCAATCCCCTCATGGGTGCTCATGATTTGCTGAATCTGCGGATGATATTTTTCAGGGAAATAATTGTATATGTCTTCTTTGGACAGATTTTCAGGGATTTTATGCAGACTTTTATAGATGGTATCAAGCGGAATATTTAGATTCTCCGGTGTCAGGTCGCGCAAGTGGGTTATGCTGAAGGACTGTTTGAGCAGGATCGTTCCCAGTTCGTAACAGGCGACCCGATGGTTGAATTGATTCCTGGCCTCGTTGCTTTTTTGGGCCTTGAGTCCCGAATTGGCGATGATCAGCCTGTAATCCCGGGGGAAAGTCGTCTTTTCCACTATTTCAAAGGGATAGAAGGACATCGATATGACCTGTCCCCGTTCCGCAAACTTCATTGCGGCATGATCGGCGCTGCCGCCCCGTGAGCCAACAAACCATTCCCCCTCTCCGCAAAGGTCAACAAACTCGTTGGTGGATACATTCAGGTTGTTGAGCCCTACCATGGCCTCGGCGGCGGCCACAACCATGGCCGAGGAGCTTGACAGCCCGGCGGCGATAGGGATGTCCCCCGTTACCGCCACATCCATCCCATGCAGCTTAAACTCCGCGAATTCATGCTGGAGTCTTAATACGGCGGCTTTAATGTAATTGACCCAGGAACCCTGGTTCTGTCTGACGATCTCTTGCGTTTTATCCGAATTTAAGTAGCCCTCCCAGTTATCCCAGCTTATGCCCTCTAAATGTTCGGAGATCGAGAACTCGAACGGCTCAAAATTATTGTTGGTATTCACTATACTGACCCTGTCGTCTTCCCGGCGGGCGGCGACCATGACCGTCTCCCTGTTGATCGACATCACATTAACGTTGCCGCCCCGGTGATCGATATGGCGTCCCATGATATTTATGCGCCCCGGCGCCCTTGTTATCAGCGCTTTGCGCTCCGGGCCAAAATGCCGGATAAATAGTTCCAAAACGGATTTTATTCTTCCTATCCTCTCCTCAAGGAAGGCGGGATCGGTCCCGTAGATGCTTTTCAAATAATCAATAATACCATTCGGAAGTGCATCGAAGGTCTGCATCCATTCTTTTGCTTGCTTGAGTTCCTTGGGATCGAACGGTTTTTGCTTTTGCTTATCCCTGTAATAATCTCTTATTTCCAGAAGTTCTTCGGGATTATTAAAGCTCATGATGGAGTCTTTTTCAATACAGGGTACGATAGATATCCCGTGCTGCTGCGAAATGATCTCTATGACATCTGTAAGATATTCTTCAGATTGGGCATTATCGCTGTTCAGCACTTCTAATGCTTCACTCAGTGGTTTGGGGTGGAAGAGGTAAACTGACGAGTTGACATATTTAACATCCTCTTCCAACTCAAACGGGTCAAGGCGCTTTTCCCCAATGTAAATGCCCTTGTTCGGTCGAGAGGATGGGGTATCTGATTGATACTGCATCGCCTTTTTAATATCCGCCACTTCCCTTATGGCGGTTATGCCGTCGCAGGTCACGACCCGGCCGGCGTTTTCAGCGTACTGTTTCGGTGCAACTGTAAAAGAAGCTCCTTTGTTGTTTCGCTCGAAATCCGACACCAGGCGATTGACGACCATCGGTTGCACGATTTTATCGCCCATTGTGAGCAGAACGGGCCCCTGCATATTTGCATTTTCCATGGCCCCGACGCCGATACGCGCTGCATGACCGGTGCCGCGTGGGCAGTGTTGGTAAACAAAAATAGCTTCGGGATGCTGCGAACCGACCGTTTCGACGACCTGCTCGCACATATGGCCGACCACCAAGATGAACTTCCTGATGCCGGCTTTTTTGTAATTCGCTATGGCCCGGTTTATAGCCGCCTCGCCGTGAATCTCGAAACATACCTTATGTGTGTCGGCCGACCCCATTCTGCTGCCGGTACCCCCGCACAGTATTATACAGTTGAGAGATTTGATCATTGATATTCTCCAGACGTAAATATCCAGTGAACCCCGCTGCCTCATCACCACCGTGCCCTGTGTTTTTTACCCTCTCGATAAATTTCTTCATTGCTTCTTTATCTTTTTTTCC
>JAGYMJ010000215.1 GCA_018400625.1 Planctomycetota bacterium | reverse complement strand
ATAAGCCACGGACGCTCTGATGCCAGGGCCATAAAAAACGCCGTACGGGAGGCCAGAAGCGCACTGAAACACAACATTAATGAGGATATTGCCGAGGCGGTAAAAAACACGGAAGATAACTCTGCAATGTGAATTCAAATGAACCTTTATATACAAGAAAAGACGAATGAACAGTCTATGTCATTTACCCGTAAAAATTGCCGGTATAGGAGCCTATGTCCCGGATGAGGTCCTTGATAATGCAAGACTTGAGCAGATGGTAGAGACCTCTGATGAATGGATCGTCAAACGGACGGGAATAAGGCAGCGCAGGATAGCAGCACCGGACCAGGCGACAAGCGACCTGGCGGCTGAAGCAGCTCAGGCTGCACTTAGAAATGCTGATTTCCCGGCAAAAGACGTTGATGCCGTTATAGTATGCACCTGCTCGCCGGATCATATTTTCCCCTCAACCGCTTGTCTTGTCCAGGCACAGATAGGCGCAGGAAACGCTTTTTGTTACGATTTGCAGGCAGCTTGCAGCGGTTTCTTGTTCGGAACCGCTCAGGGGGCCTCGCTTATCACATCGGGGATCGCCGAAAACGTGCTGGTCATCGGCGCTGAAACCTTGAGCCGCTTTACCGATTATACCGATCGCGGGTCGTGTATTCTTTTTGGTGACGGGGCGGGGGCGGTACTTTTGAAGAAATCTGATAGCGAAAGTGAACTTCTTTTTGCTGAAATGGGAAGCGACGGTTCCCGATCAGGAATCCTTAACATCAATGCCGGCGGCGCCCGCAACGTAGCCTCTGAAGAAACGGTGAGAGAAGGCTTGCATTATATGCACCTTGACGGACGTGATGTTTTTAAGTTGGCCGTGAGCAAACTCGGAGAATTGGTGGAATCCCTGCCCGCGAAAAGCGGTGTTGATATGAACGATATTTCACTGATCATCCCCCACCAGAGTAACGAGCGGATTATCAGGAGCTTATGCCAGAGAGCCGGACTATCCGAGGATAGTGCCTTTATGAACATTGACATGCTGGGCAATACTTCGGCCGCTTCCATACCACTGGCGATGGAGCAGGCTATAAGAGAAGACCAACTGCAGAGGGGGGATATCGTTCTCTTACTGGCCTTTGGCGGCGGGGTGACATGGGGATCGATGCTTTTGAGGTATTAAACATGGATAGCAAAAAAAACGCGAGAAAAATCGGTTTTCTTTTCCCGGGCCAGGGAGCGCAATTTGTCGGCATGGGAAAAGAAATATACAGTGAATTCAGCGCAGTAAGGGATGTTTTCGGGCAGGCCTCGGACGCTTTAGGATATGACCTTGCAGAAAAGTGCTTTACGGGTCCTGAAGAGACACTTACGCGCTCGGATATTTGCCAGCCCGCCATACTCACCACCAGCATTGCCGCTCTGACGGCGCTCAATGAGATAGCGGGCGAGGCGCTCAGTCCCTCCGTCTATGCCGGCCTTAGTCTTGGGGAGTACTCAGCGCTTGTCGCGGCGGGACAACTCGGGCTGGAATCGGCCGTAAAACTGACCGCAGCGCGCGGCAAGTTCATGCAGGAAGCTTGCGATATCAATCCCGGCACGATGTATTCCATACTCGGTCTTGAATCGGGGGCCGTCGAGAATGTGTGCAATATTATAAGAGAAAACGGGGGGTTGGTCTGGGCCGCGAACTACAATTCCCCCACACAGTTGGTCATAAGCGGGGAAGCCGAAGCGGCGGGGCAGGCGGCTGAAATGTGCACTGAAAAAGGCGCCGGACGCACGATCGAACTGAAAGTGGCGGGCGCTTTCCATACCCCGTTAATGCAGCCGGCCGCTGATAATTTAGCGAAAGCGCTCAAGCAGGAAACATTCTCTCCCGGTTCCTCTCCCGTGCTTTCCAATGTCGGTGCGATTCCGCACGGCAGCGCTGCGCAGGTAAGGGATATGCTTGCACGCCAGGTGACCGAACCGGTAAAATGGGTACAATCCGTCGAATGGTGTCGTGAAAAGGGGATAACGGAATTTATCGAAATCGGGCCGGGGAAAGTGGTCAGCGGTTTGATACGGCGGATAGACAGGTCGATGAAGAGTACGCCTGTATTGTCGCCGGAGAGTATCAACAAATACATTAATAAGGTCAATATTCAGTGAAGTGCGAAGTTTCCCCCCCCCGGCACAGAGCACGCGGTGGGGAAAAACGCGGTTCACTGAAGACTTACTGGACAAGAACGACTCGTCAGTATATATTACAGATTGGAGAAAAAAGATATGGGTTTGCTGGATGGTAAGTGTGCGGTTGTCACGGGCGCTTCAAGAGGTATTGGACAGGCGGTATGTGTTTCTCTCGCCCAAAACGGCGCCGATATTGTGGGGCTGGATATTGATTTTGAGGCATTGGAGGGCACCAAAGAAGCCGTTGAAGCGGAAGGGAAACGTTTTCTTTCTTTGAAGGCGGATGTGAGCTGTCTTGAGGAGTTTCAGGGAGCGATCAAGGAAGCGTCCTCCGAGTTCAGCAGCATAGATATTCTGGTGAATAATGCGGGAATCACACGCGATAATCTGCTGATACGTATGAGCAGCGAAGACTGGCAGAAGGTCATCGACATCAACCTGACGGGTGTATTTAACGGCGTCAAGGCGGTGTCAAGAGCTATGATGAAGCAGCGCAGCGGCAGCATCATCAACATTTCAAGTGTTGTGGGTTTGCTCGGCAACCCGGGGCAAATCAACTATTCGGCCAGCAAGGCGGGTGTTTTAGGCATAACAAAATCGGCTGCCCGTGAGATGGCCAAACGCGGTGTGCGTGTAAATGCCATCGCGCCCGGTTATATAAGCACACGGATGACGGATGAACTTTCTGAAGGGGCCCGCAAGGCATTGATGGATAATATACCCATCGCACGGCTTGGTGAGCCTGAAGATGTCGCCAATACCGTATTTTTCCTTGCAAGTGATTTATCCAGTTATATGACCGGCCAGGTTTTGAGTGTTGATGGCGGGATGGCCATGTAATTGCATTTCATGGCGGAAGAAGGTTTAAGGGAGAGAATAACCTTCCTGTTTTATTCAATGTAAAGGTTGGCAAGACCCTCTTTACACTTGCAATAGGTACCCCTTTAGTATTACATTTTATTTTAATGAAATCCGGGAAACATTAAATTATTAACTGCTCTTTGCAGTCGGACCCGGTCGGCGGCACCGAGAGCTTAAACATTATTATTGTTGGAGGAGAAAGAAAGTGGCGGATCAAGATATAGCCGTAAGCGTAAAAAATATGGTGGCGGAAAGGATGGATGTTGACGAGTCTCAGATAACAGATGAGACCCATTTTGTTAATGACCTCCAGGCGGATTCTCTTGACATGGCCGAATTAGTTATAGATCTCGAGGAAGAATTCGGGCTTGAAATCAGTGATGAACAGGCCCAGGAGATTGAAACTGTTGGAGAAGCGATAAAATTCATCTCGGAGAATCAATAGTAACAATGACTAAGAGGCGCGTAGTAGTGACCGGTATGGGACTTGTGTCTCCCCTCGGCAATGACCGCAAAGTTTTCTGGAATGCCGTCAGGGAAGGGCAAAGCGGTATCGGTAAAATCGAGGCTTTTGATACTTCCGACTATCAAGTCAAAATCGCCGGCGAAGCGCGTGATTTTGATCCCCTGGACATCCTTTCCAAGAGGGAAGCCCGCCGGGTTGACCGCTTCACCCAGTTTGCTATCTCTGCAAGCAGACAGGCGATAGAAGAGAGCGGCTTGGCCGATTTCGATTTCATACCCGAACGGGTGGGGACGTATATTGGAACCGGTATAGGCGGTCTGCTCGAGATCGAGACACAGCACACTAAGCTCCTTAATTCCGGCCCGCGACGTATCAGCCCTTTAATGATACCCAAGTTGATGACGAATGCCGCCGCGGGTATGGTGAGCATCATGAACGGATTTAAAGGCCCTTCCTTTTCCGTATCAAGCGCCTGTGCGTCCGGATCAAACGCCATTGGGGAGGCCTTTGACAGTATTCGCTCCGGGCGGGTGGACGTACAGGTATGCGGCGGTGCGGAAGCCGCGGTCACTCCGATGGGGGTTTCAGGGTTCATCCAGGCGAAAGCGCTCAGTAAAAGAAATGATGAACCCCAAAAAGCCAGTCGACCGTTCGACAAAGACCGCGACGGCTTTGTTATGGCCGAGGGAGCGGCCATACTCGTGTTGGAATCGCTGGAACATGCCGAGGCGCGCGGCGCCGACATATTGGCGGAAATGGCCGGCTACGGGGGAAGCAGCGACGCCTACCACATGACCCTGCCGTGTGAGGATGGAACCGGAGCTCAAAATGCAATGGAGAGGGCCCTGGAAAACGCATCTCTTCATAGCGATCAGGTCGATTACATCAATGCTCACGGCACATCCACTCCGGCGGGAGACGGAATAGAAGCGCAGGCTGTTGAACGCGTATTCTCAGGCCACACCGATAATTTGGCGGTAAGTTCTTCCAAGAGCATGTTCGGTCATTTATTAGGGGCGTCGGGAGCGCTTGAGAGCGTGGTATGTATCAGTTCGATCATCGACAAGGTCTGCCCTCCCACGATAAACCTGGAGAACCGGGACCCCGAATGCGGCAATTTGAACTTTGTTCCCAATGAAGCCCAGGAACATGATATAAATATCGTTATGAATAATTCGTTCGGCTTTGGCGGCCATAATGTTTCGTTAGTTTTCAGGAAGTTCGAGGCATGATGGATTCGATGGATGAAAAACTGCTGGAAGCCGGAAATAATGAAGATATTTTGTTTGTACCTCCGGCTGGAAACGACCTGCAATGGTGCTGTATTTATACTCGCCCCCGCCATGAGAAGAAGGTGGCTGAGATCTGCGATCTTCGCGGTGTCAATTATTACCTGCCGTTGCGAAGAGCGGTATATCATTATAAGAGCGGGAAAAAAGTTCGCTTGCTTCCGCTCTTCAGCAGCTATGTATTCTGCTGCCCGAATCCGGAACAGCGCATAGAACTGAGCAGTGACGAAAGAACTCTTTCCGTTATAGATGTTTTTGAGCAGGAACAGTTTATTCATGAATTGCTTCAGATACAGCGCAGCCTGCAAGTCTGTGCCGAACTCGAAACTGTCCCCTACCTTGCTCAAGGGCAACCGGTGGAAGTTGTGAGGGGGCCGTTTGCGGGGATCAAAGGGATAGTGGAAAAAGTCAAAGGCAAACACCGTGTCATGCTGATAGCCACGATGATGAACCGCTCCGTTCCTCTTGAAGTCGATGTGGCCGATGTGGAACCTTACGATTGATCGTAAGTCCTCAGTGAACCACGGAGCATCCCCACCCACCGTGCCTTGTGCCGGTGGGATGACGATTAAGCACTACGTGTCTATAACTTACAACCGTAGCCGTT
>JAGYMJ010000214.1 GCA_018400625.1 Planctomycetota bacterium | reverse complement strand
GGCACAGGGCACGGTGGTGATGAGGCAACGGGGTTCACTGAATATTTACTTTCGGCAATTCCCGCACCGGACCTGTCCCGGGTGGGGAAATATTTGTAAGCTACGTACAGGGATGTCCCCCGCCGCCCTCGCCCCGGTAAAACATTGTTATCGATGGTATAAAGGAAACCCCCGATGCGGGGGGGGAGCGACTGAGCAGGGAAGTCGGCTCCTGCAGTGCAAAAATATTGTCCCACCGGAACAAGCCCGGTGGTAACAGAAGAGTTTGCTGAACACTTACAACCGGAGATTTTGTATGAATAAGACAAAACACGGACGGGATATTCTCAAACGCCATTGCCAAAACCCGCTCATAACCCTCGAAGGCGTCCCTTTCAGGTGTGCTGCGATTTGGAACGCGGCGGTGACGTTTTTTGACAACCGTTACCTGATGCTGATAACAATCGAAGAACTACAAGGTAACTTTAATATATATAAAGCTTTCAGTAATGACGGACTTCATTTCACTTTCGACGGCGATAGCCCGGCATTTCGTCATGAAAATCCTGAAATCGAAGAAAAATATGAGAACCGGGGAATAAGAGATGCACGCATAACCCATGTGAACGGTTACTTTTTCATAAGCTACATAGCGGAGAGCAATCACGGACACAGGATAGGGCTGGTCAAGACCCAGGATTTTATTCATTTCAAACACTATCCCTATGCGTCCGAAGTGGACGTTAAAAACGGGCCCCTCTTCCCGCGTATGATCGGCAATCATTATTGTCTTTTAACCCGACCTCAACCGGGATTCAGCTTATGGCTTTCTTTTTCCAAAGAACTTTCTTTCTGGGGCCGTGATAAATGCATTATGACTCCAAGAGGGGGGTTTTGGGATGCTAATCGCATAGGCCCTGCAGGCCCCCCTTTAGAGGTTGATCAGGGCTGGCTTTTAATATACTATGGTGTCAAAGTGACCAGCGCCGGCCAACTCGTACGCCTGGGGGCTACTCTTCTTGATAAAGAAGAACCGTGGAGAGTTATTGCACGCTCCAACATCCCCATCCTTTCACCGAGAGAAAGATATGAAAGATTCGGAGACATACCGAATGTTGTTTTCTCGTGCGGGGGCGTAGTAGAAGATCGTCTGATGCATACATACTACGGTGCAAGCGACAGCTGCATCTGCCGCGCATCGGCGCCGGTTTCTGATATTGTTGACATCTGTTTGAACGGACATGAGGTGAAGTAAATGGTCAAAAAAAACAAAACTGATCTGCTTGATCGCTATAAAGGCAACCCGATAATCGAACTCGAAGATATGCCGTTCAGATGCAATACCGTTTTCAACGGCTCTCCTGTTAAAAGAGGCGATGAATACCTGCTTTTGCTCCGGGTGGAAGGCTTGCAGGGATATTCTTTTTTTGCGCTGGCAAGAAGCCCTGACGGTTTCAATTTCGAGGTGGAGCCGGAACCGGTGATGCTGCCCGCTAAAGAGGGTCAATGGGCCCGATGGGAATCACATGGTATTGAAGACCCCCGTATAACCGAGATAGAAGGGAAGTATTATGTCCTTTATACCATTGTCGGCGATTATGGTCACTTCATTGCTTTAGCGGAAACCGATGACATGAGGGAATTTCGAAGACTCGGCATAATATCCGGTCCCGGCAATAAAGACGGTGTACTGTTTCCGAATAAAATAAACGGACTGTACGCCAGGCTCGACAGGCCGATAGGTAATGATGTGGGAAGCATCTGGGTCAGTTATTCGCCCGACCTCATAAACTGGGGGCTCAGTGAGGTCGTTTTAGAGCCCCGTCCGAGATACTGGGACTCCTTTCGCATCGGGGCGTCGGTCCCGCCCCTTTCCACCAAGTTTGGCTGGCTGGAAATATACCATGGTGTCAAGATGACATCGTCTGGGCCCATTTATAAAACCGGCGCGGTTTTGCTTGATAGGGAGGATCCAGCCATAGTGATAGGCCGAAGCCTCATCCCGCTGCTGTCTCCCCGTAAAGATTACGAACGCATTGGGGACGTGGGAAATGTGGTGTTTGCATGTGGAGCTGTTGTAGAAGAGAACGGCGACATTAAAATGTACTACGGCGCCGCCGATACAGCTATTTGCGTATCGACGGGAAAAATCAATGATATATTATCAGCTTGTCTGGAAGAGGATAAATAGAATCTATTCAGGGAACCACGTCCAACCTGAAACACCTTGAAAACCTATCGGGACAAGGTTTGTAGTAAACCCCTTGAGGGGTTTCCCTTCCACCTCAACATAAGATGCCGGTATGAGATGTTTATATCAATTATCCGGTTCGGAAAAAACACCGGCCGGTGCGAGGTCTCCGGCAGGAGTGTAAGTCCTCAGTGAACCACATAGCATCCCCACCGTGCCCTGTGCCGGTGGAATAATGATTCTCAGCTACAGCGGGCATAAACAATACGCTCCGTCGTGTCTCCGCCCAGCCCGGCCCCTCCGGCGCTTGCACTGTCATCTATCGTTCATCTCAAACTATAAGCGCAAGCGCCGCAGGGGCC
>JAGYMJ010000213.1 GCA_018400625.1 Planctomycetota bacterium | reverse complement strand
TATCGCCATCTGCCTGTCGGCAGCTCCGCCCAATGTTTCTCTTCGTTTTTCAAGCTCTTCCTTCTCTTTTTGAAGCCTGGAAACCGTGTCTGTTATTTGGCCGAGAATTTTAGTAAGATAACCAGACTCATGGGTTAAGCTCATTTCCTGCTCGGCTCCCTTCCCCAACTTTGAGCGAAGCGATTCAAACTCTTCCTTGACCGAGGCAAGAAACGTCCTTCGGTTTTTAAGCCGCTGCTCGGCAAGTGCAGATTCTCTTTCCAGTTTGCCATAATCCTCTTTCAACTGGTTCAGGTCCCGGATGATGCGGGCCTTTTCCTGTTCGAGATCGTTTTGTCGCTGCTCGATCGACTCCTGTTCCGCTCTCAGCCTCCCCTCCAGCTCTTCGTGCGTCCGCAATTCAACGCCCAGTGCCTCAATCTCGGTTTCCCGGCGATGGACCTGCTCTTTCATCCGGTCATGGCGCTGACGCAGTTCGCCGAGGTGACTGTCTTTTCCCTCCAACTCAATCTGCATCGATTCAATTCGCGCCAGGTGATTGGCGAGCCGGGCATCCATCACCGTTTCCTGTTCCACCAGTTCCTCAGCGGCCCGGCGGGTCAATTGAGAGTCTTTCTGAAGGCGGCTGTAGTTGTTTGCATGGATGGCCAATTCTACGTCCTGAATGCGTACCGATAGCTCTTTGTAACGCTTGGCTTTCGCCGCCTGTCTTTTAAGGGAACGCATCTGGCGGCCCACCTCGTTTAAGATATCCTCCACCCGCTGAAGATTTGCCCTGGTCAGCTCGATCTTTTTCTGACTCTCCGCGGCTTTTTTGCGGTATTTGGTTATACCGGCCGCCTCCTCAAGCATTATTCGAGTTTCCTCTGGCCTTTGCTCTACGATGCTGCCTATCTGGCCCTGGCCGATTATTGAGTAGGCTTTGTTTCCCAGCCCGGTGTCCATGAACATCTCAACAATGTCTTTGAGCCTGCACGGCATGTTGTTTATCAGGTATTCGCTGTCCCCCGATCGATAAAGACGTCGTGTCACAGAAAGCTCCGTTCCACGGCCGTACGGACCGGGAAAAGGCCTGTCTCCGTTTTCGAAAACCAGGCTGACCTCGGCCATTCCCAGGGGTTTCCGTTCTCCTGTGCCGCTGAAAATCACATCTTCCATGCTGCGGCCTCTCAGCTGTTTAGGGCTTTGCTCCCCTAGACACCACCTGATTGCATCGACAATGTTGCTTTTGCCGCAGCCGTTCGGACCGACTATTCCACTTATCCCAGCGTGAAACAGAATATCGACCCGGTCCATTATCGACTTAAACCCTAATATTGAGAGTTTTTTTATTTTCATTTCCCTTTCAAACTCACTTGTAAGCATTACAGGAAATCAACAGTCTTTTAATCACTGAAATTTAGATATCATCTTGGGCGGTATTTGTAAAGCATAAATACTAGATGATGTATTCATGAAGCGTCCATCATCTATATGTGGGAATCCACTATCCCCTATTCCGACCCCGGAGGATACGTAGCTAAGGCTGTTTATTGATTTTGTTTTTCCGGTAAAAGTTGATAGCTTCGAATTACGGAAACGCTTTGTTTCGACCTTTTACGAGGCCATCAATTTTAAAGTCAATGGTAATTTTCCTTATACCAGAATTATTCCAAGCGGTTCATAGCGACCTGTGAAGCTAAAAAAACATCTATCAAGTCATGCGTCAAGTCATGTTGCCTTGTTGAGAAAAACATGACATACTTTTAATATCAAGTACATAATATGGATTCGAGACCGGCCTCCATGCGGGGACTTGTTAAAAAGCAGTTCTGTTTAGATCAGTCGGACAGAAAAAATTTTAGCAAACCGACCAAAATGTTCGAATACACTCGCCGCGCTCGGAAAAACAAAAAAGGGGGAGGAAATGGAAAACCGTGGGAATAAAAGCAAACTACCTATTATAACTCTTGTATTGGTCCTCTGTGCGTTTGCTGCCGTAACCTACCTTTTATACCAGAACACGCTGATTAATAAGCAGCTGGAAGAAATGGATTTGAATGTTTCAGGGCTGAATTCAACCCTTGACAACCTTACTCAACACCTCGAAATATCCAAGGAAAATATGCAAAAGAAAGACCAGGCAATAAAAAGTCTTCAACAGGCGGTTGCGGCCGAGGAACGAGTTAAGGAGCAGAAAACCGCAGCGGAACAAATCTGGATTGCGTCGTTGATTTTGAATCTTCAACCGAAGATCGATCCTATGGTAGCCGATGTTATTGCCTCTACGGTTCGCAAATATTCGTATAAATACCGTATTCCTCCCGAATTGATAGTGAACGTGGCGATGCGTGAATCCAGCTTCAGACTGATCCTTGAAAGCAACAAGAAAGCTAAAGGCTTGATGCAGGTAATGGCTTCGGCTCATCCGGAAAAAGTTGAGAAACTGGGCATCAACAATGACAACATCTTTCACATAGACAATAACATCCACATGGGCACGATGATTCTCGCCGAATATTACGAATCCAAAAATTCCATTTACGGTGCGCTCGAGTCTTACGTAGGCGCCGATCTGAAGAGTTACATAAACGATATTCTGGTGGGTTTCGCAGACACCAAAATCGAGCAGTTCAGGGCCATGTCACTGAATCAACAGGAAAAAGATGAAGCGGAAAAGAGCGAACCAGCCGGCGAAAAAGAGGATGAAGAAGCCTTGGATGCCGAAGGCGACAATACAACGACGGAAGCCGGGGCCTCTGGGGATAATGATTTGCAAAACGAGGAGAACATCGCCGAGCCTTCGCAAAATTCCGGTGAAAATTTATAGAACGAACTCGGATCGAAAAAGCTTGACGTTTCCCTCTTAATGTTTAATATTGAATATCCGGTGTTTGAAACCTGCCTTGGTCTTCGCCGGGAAGTATAATGAGCGGAGACTCTTGTTTTATATGGCTCATGGAATTAATTGGAATATAGCTAAAGTTATCAATTTGATCCGCGAAGAAGCCGACGCCGACTT
>JAGYMJ010000212.1 GCA_018400625.1 Planctomycetota bacterium | reverse complement strand
GGCGCTTGCCGACGCCTTGGAGGCACGCGGCGTGAAGAAGCGCTACTTCGGTCTATAAGTTCCAGACTCAGCACTTGATCTTCATCCCACCGGCACAAGGCACGGCGGGGATGTCACGGGGTTCACTGAGGACTTACCTAAGCACTGCTTAGACGAGTGCAATTTTACCTCCCGGTACTCTGATGTTATAATGAGTCCGTCCCATAAAACTTATTTGCTCATCTTGATCAAATCTTGAACTAACGAACGTTTAAAGGAGGCGGAGCATGAGGACTCATTATGCGGTAGGGTTGGATTTCGGCACGAATAGCGTCAGGGCATTGGTTGTTTCACTCAAAGACGGCAAGGAATGCGGAAGTGGTGTTTGGAATTATGCTCATGGTGAGGCGGGGATTATCCTGGAGAGTGAAAAACCGCACCTGGCCCGTCAGCATCCTGAAGACTATACAGAGGGAATAAAGCAAAGTGTTGAGTGTGCACTGAAGGAGGCTTCCCAAAATAAAGAGTTTGCCAGAGATTCCATTATAGGGATAGGTGTTGATACCACCGGAAGCACCCCGCTGCCGGTCGATGACAGAGGGGAGCCGCTCGCTTTTCAGGCAAAATATGAAAATAATCCCCACGCTTTCGCCTGGCTTTGGAAAGATCATACAAGCCATGCCGAGGCCGAAGAGATAACGGAGGCTGCAGCTAAGTTGCGGCCTCATTATCTTAAGAAATGCGGTGGCGCCTACTCCTCTGAATGGTTATGGTCCAAGCTTCTGAACTGTTGCAGAGCAGCTCCGGAAGTCGTCAAAGACGCCCATACCTGGGTGGAGATCGCGGACTGGATTCCTGCGATTTTAACAGGCACCTCGGCACCCGCTAAAATCAAACGTAATATCTGTGCGGCGGGGCATAAAGCAATGTTCAACCCCGAGTGGGGGGGGTATCCGGATGTTGAATTTCTGGGCGAACTGGACCCCGCTTTAGCACAGATACGACAAACTTTGCCCGATCAGGCCGTCGACATCTCGCAGGCCGTGGGCGGTTTAACGGAAGAGTGGGCCAAAGAACTGGGGCTCAATCCTGGTATTGCCGTTGCCGCGGGCGCTTTTGACGCCCATCTCGGAGCGGTCGGGAGCGGGATATCGCCCGGCACTCTTGTCAAGATAATGGGGACATCGACCTGCGATATGATGGTCGCCCCCATGGATACAAAGCTTCCCGATATCCCCGGCCTCTGCGGTATCGTCCCCGGCTCTATCCTGCCGGATTGTTTTGGCCTGGAAGCGGGCCAGTCGGCGGTCGGCGATATTTATAATTGGTTTGTGAATCATATTCAGCCGGGAGGGCCTGAGAAGGGCTCTCATGAGGAGCTTACAGAAGGTGCGGAATTGTTGAGTCCGGGTGAAAGCGGACTGCTCGGATTAGACTGGCATAACGGGAACCGCACCGTTCTTGTTGATCAGCGACTTACGGGTCTGTTGATCGGTATGAATCTGCACACCACTCCGTCGGAAATATATCGCGCGCTTATCGAATCGACGGCGTTCGGTGCCAGGATGATTATGCAGCGTTTTGAAGAATACGGCAACGAAGTCAATGAAGTGATTAATTGTGGCGGAATAGCAATGAAAAATCCCCTCGTCATGCAGATTCACGCCGATGTGACCGGGAAAGAAATGAAAGTGGCCCAAAGCTCCCAAACTTGCGCTCTGGGTGCTGCGATGGCCGGAGCTGTTGCGGCCGGCGCGGAAGCCGGTGGCTATGATGATTTCTATGAGGCACAGAAAAATATGACAGGGGTTAGGGAAAAAAGTTATAAACCCGATCCGGAAAACGCTAAAGTTTATAACCGTTTGTTCGGGCTTTACAGCCGTCTGCATGACATATATGGGCGCAAAGATTATGAGAGTAACCTCTATGATGTCATGAAGGAATTGCTTGCCCTGAGCGAAGAACAGAGGACGGGCCAAGGGAAGTGATTCAAGTCAACATTCGTCAAAAGTCCCTAAATATTCAGTGAAACACGTTACCGCCGGGCTTGTCCCGGTGGAGCGGTA
>JAGYMJ010000211.1 GCA_018400625.1 Planctomycetota bacterium | reverse complement strand
GGGGGGCGGATCCATTTGTAGTGCATAGATACCGCTCCACCGGGACAAGCCCAGCCGTAACGTGTTTCATTGAGAACTTACATGCATTCTATACGAAAAAATAACAACCTGCAATCTGAAAGGGAATAATCATGGATTTCGTGGTCAAAAGAAGCAAAGTCGGCGGTGAGATAAGAATTCCCGGCAGCAAGTCTCATGCAATCCGGGCCATGCTGTTTGGAGCGCTGGCGGGGGGGGCCTCCGTGCTCCACAATCCGCTTGATTCCAGCGATACGCGAAGCTGCCTGGCTTTTATCAGGGCGTTAGGTGCGGAAGTGGACACCTCGGGCCGCCACGCATGGGTCATCGAGGGTTTCGATGGGCGGCCGCGCCCCCAACTTGCTGCTATAGATGTCGGGAATTCAGGTACGACACTTTTTCTTGGCATGGCGGTTGCTGCCGCCTCGTCAACGGAAGTCGAGATAACCGGCGATGATCAGACGAAAAGGCGTGACGCCGGGCCTTTACTCAGGGCGCTTTGCGGGCTGGGGGCGACCGCCTATTCAAAACGTGGCAACGGGTGCGCACCTCTGGTGGTAGGGGGGGGGATCAGGGGCGGTGATATTTCCATAGAATGCCCGACCAGCCAGTATCTTTCGGGCCTGCTTGCCGCTTGTCCTCTTGCGGACAAAAGGTCAACGATCAACGTGCCCCTTCTTTATGAAAAACCTTATGTTGAAATGACTCTGGACTGGCTTGCCCGAGTTGGGATAGAATTGGATCATGATGATAATTATGGTTTTTTTTCGATCCCCGGCGGCCAGAGCTACAGAAACTTTGAGATTGATCTGCCGGCGGATTTTTCCAGCGCCACTTTTTTTCTTCTTGCCGCCGCGGTCTGCGGTGGCCCCCTGATTTTGAAGGGGCTTGATATGTCCGATGCTCAGGGTGATAAGGAGGCGGTGTGGATGTTTGAAAGGATGGGCTGCGGTATCGAAATAAAGGAAAACACAATGACGATAACCGGGCCGGATCGGCTGAAAGGCGGTGATTTTGATCTCAATGCGACTCCGGATGCTTTACCGGCGCTGGCTGTGGCCGGCGCTTTAGCGGAAGGACAGACGCGCCTGTTAAATGTGCCCCAGGCAAGGATAAAGGAAACCGACCGTATAAGTGTGATGGCCCGTGAACTTGGGAAAATGGGTGCTGATATTACAGAGCTCAAAGACGGGCTTGTTATCAACGGCAAGCCGGGACAGCTCAAATCCGCCCGGCTCCATGGTCATAGCGATCACCGGGTGGTGATGGCGCTGGCGGTGGCTGGTCTCGTCGCTGAAGGGCGCACAATCGTTGATACCGCCGAATCTGTTGATATCACATGTCCGCAGTTTCAAGACCTCATGAGCGGTGCAGGTGCCGATATTGTTAAAAATAATGTTTAAGTCAATCCGTGTGGAACCGTTGATTTTGGGTTCCTCCTGCCGGGCTGGGCGGAGAAACGGCTACGGTGTGAGAAATCGATACGTAGCTCTGAATCATTATTACACAAAGGTTTCTATGGATGAGACAGGAAGCATTACGAGGGAATAGAGCGAAGATAATCTTTAGTATTAAGAAACTCCTGCCGTAGCGAAGATATTATTGCGCGTTGGGGAGGGGATGAATTTGTCATCTTTCTGCCGCAAATCACAGAACAATCTGTAAAAAACATATGCCAGAGAATAGATACGAAGTGCAAAGAAACTTATGTTGAACAAGCACCCCTTTCTCTGGCCGTGGGGTCTGCACTCAAGAACAGCTCAAACCAGGGTCTGGCAGAAATGCTGAATAAAGCTGAGAAAATTATGTATGAACATAAACAGGCAGAGAAGGCCCGCAGATAAAGAGTGGTTGCCTGTGATCAACACGATCCCCAACAGGGCAGCCGGGGGGGCCCTTAAGATCATGATTCCATGGACAGGATTGGGCATCAAACCGGTACGAACTACACTTCGGGGCCCCCTGGAAAACGCCCCCGGGGAAACGTTTTGACAAGATTTATTTCCCTGCCGCCTTGAGGATTTGCAGCCGGCGTTGTGGAAATCGTTGGAAAGCGGCGACAGCGTAAAACAAAATGATCCTCAATGGATGATTTTGTTTTTTTTCGTTTGGTTTTGCCGAAAAGTTGATGTATAATAATGTTGGTTTATTTGCTTTTTCACTTAGTTTGTTAATGATTAATTTAACGAGGAATACAGTAAAATGGGTAAATCGGTAAGTTTTCTCTATAAACTGGCAAGAATTGCAAATGATGTTGAGACCGTATCCAGTGGAAAACCAAAACGCATAGCCCGCCGTGCGAAAAATAAGTATGTAGGCAGAAAACTCGTGCGAAAGACCTGGAAGTTTCCATTTTAGAAAATAAGGAGGAAAAGAATGAACAAGACCTTGCTGGAAGAAACAAAGATCGGTGAACTGCTTTCTATGGGAGCCGAAATGGAAGGAGATGAGATCGGACTCTTTATCGCCTCGGCCGACGTTTCGACAAGTTGTGGCTTCCGGGCTGATGAGTGGGAAAAGTTTGTTGAAGGCGTGAACAAAGCCCATGAACAGTATCTCGCCAATAAGTAAAGGTGGGATAGAACCGGGAGTGTGTTTGTGAGGTAGATCAGTGCGTTATGGAGCAAAATCGAATGGCACAGGGGAAACACTTAATTGCTGATATAGTTGATCTGCCGGCCCCGTTGCTATAAACTCCAGATATCTGGCTGGATGCCTTCTCTGAAGTCGCCAGCAACCTTAAAATGTCCATTGTTGCCAGCAAAACGCATGTCTTTTCCCGCCCAGACGACTTGGCTATACCGCTTTTATACTCCTTGCCACACTGGCTCTTAAAGACGGAGAGATGAAAAAAACCGGGATGGGAGAAACGGGTTGAAGAGTTTGCACAAAAGATCAGAGTGCAATTCAATGGTCAAAACAGTTAAGTTAACCCGGATGCGAATTCCCAAGAAAACGCCCATCCAAAGCAGTGATCCGGTGAATGGAACCGATAGAGGCCACCGCCGGCCCTCTGTGCCGGTGGAGGCAATGATTCACCACTCTGTGAGCGAGACAGCATCCAGCTTCTCCACCGCGCCCCTTCGGGCGCCCGTGGTTGATGTCGTCCGGTTCCCACAGGTTTAAAAAAACGAGGCTACCCAAGCTTGCCCTTATTAGGACATAACGACTGCCGCGCTCATCACACCAACACTTTGCAATTGAACAAGCTAAATGGTGACTTTTTGGGGGGCGGTAAGATTTTTTTTGGGGGGTAATATTTTGCCACGAGCCAGGAGAAATAGGGATTTGCTGTGGTGACACCCTACGTAATTTGCCCGCTCCAATACTTGCATTCCCTAATACGAACGCTGGAGTTCTTCGTCCCGATCAAGTCCGCCGGGCAATCGCTTGATGTAAACTTTCAGGTTGTCGACTCTGAAGGGGCGGACAAAGTGGAAGCCGACCCGGTCAAAACCGCTTCCCATAATCGAAAACTGTTCTTCATGTTCAAGAACCAGCTTCCCGTCGATATAGAGGCGCAAATGCCCCTCATCGTTTTCCGCGACGATCCGATGTGATTCTCCCGGTTTGAAAACAACATCCGAATCCTCTGCAACCGCGACAGGGTCTCCGTCGCGTTTGGAAATTTCGTGATGCGAGTCATCGCGCCCTCCGATCTTGAAGGTGTATCCGCGTTGCATCTGCGCTTCTTCCTCATCAGTCTCCCAATACGCATTCATAAAGAAGCTGGGATCACTCGCCTGTTCATCCGCGGATTGGAGATCGAAATCCATCCGGATATAACCCAACGCAAAGCCACCGGTGTACACCCGGCCGGTTTCGTCACGTTCCGGGAAACTTCGGCTGGAAATGAGGATACCGCTTCCTTGCAGCATTTCGTCGTCGATGGTCCATGTTCCCTCCAGGGCCTCCCACATCTCGCCAAGTGATTGCCGGTTGAAATGGTCATCAAACGCAAGTTGCCAGCCGGCCGCTTCGACCTGAACTTCGGCCTTGAGCCGTGCCGCCCGCTGTTCGAACTGGGGGTTGACATTGGGACTCTCAAGGATTTCCGTATAAATTTTTTCGGCTTCCTCCAGCTTGCCCGCGGCGCGATATGTGTTTCCAAGCGCAAGCATGCCGTTTCCAAACCAGGAGCCGTGAGGAGGCCGACTATGGGGTTTCATCAACTTGATCATCTCGATCGCCTCGTCATACCGTTCCTGTTCGCGCAGATACGCTCCCGCGCGAAGAATACCACGGTAGTAGCGGGCTCCACC
This sequence comes from Planctomycetota bacterium, assembly GCA_018400625.1. Classification (GTDB taxonomy): domain Bacteria; phylum Planctomycetota; class Brocadiia; order SM23-32; family SM23-32; genus PUMZ01. The sequence continues at coordinate 912 of JAGYMJ010000211.1, read as the reverse complement.
ATGGCCGATTTCAGCGATACGTTTGTTGGCTTCAAAAGCGCCTTCGGCATCATCCAATCGACGTTCGCGCAACTCAGCCAGACTGGTCAATACGCTCAGCAAGCTGGGTCGAGCGCGCCAGTGTCTGCTGACCACCAGCTCGGCGGCCTTGGTTAAATCCTGCTCAGCGCGTTCGTAAGCACCGGTTTGCTCGAAAGCACGCCCCCGCTTTAAGAAGACAAACGTACGAAGCTCCTCCTCCGATCCCCGGGGCCTGGCAGGCAGCCGGACTGCTTCCCAGTCGTCTACGGGTATGTCGCCGAATTGTTCAACGATCCCCGACCAGTCGGACTGCGATGCTTTCAGCGATATGATTGCATAAATTTTGCTGGGTTCGTGATCCAGCGCGGCCGCTTCTCTCATAGCCGCCTCAAACTGTCCTTCCTGATGACCCAGTGCGACAGCAGCACGTGCCAGCAAAGCGGCACCTTCAGCTTTGCTCCCGGCGGATTCAGCCAACTGCTGAAATGTTTTACGGGCTTCGGCAAATTCTTCACTGTCGAACTGCCTTTCGGCCTCGAGTAGCTGATAGCGACGTTGAAAGTCGAGGGCATCAAAGCTAAAAGCGTAAGAAGCAACAGTAAAAAGGGTAAAGATCAATACGGTGGTTGATGCGAAAACCGCCCCCTGCAACCTTAATGTCTTTCTTGAAAGCATATGCTCCTCCTCTATAATTGATTTTCTCTGGAAAAACTCAAAATTTAAAAATTCGATGACTAAGGTCAAATACTGAGATATATTCACTAATACGGCATTATATTATACAATTTTATGGATAGAATTACAAGTGAAGCAATCGCTCAAATGTTTCATTTAATGCTGTATTTCTCCCTCATACCCGGTCGTTTTCGCCAGTGCACCGTTGATGAACAA
>JAGYMJ010000210.1 GCA_018400625.1 Planctomycetota bacterium | reverse complement strand
CGGCGCTTGCGCTTAGAGTTTGAGATGAACGATAGATGACAGTGCAAGCGCCGCAGGGGCCGGGCTGGGCGGAGACACGGCGGAGCGTATTGTTTATGCCCGCTGTAGCTGAGAATCATCATTCCACCGGCACAGAGCACGGTGGTGATGTGCCGACGTAGTTCACTGAATATTTACCCTCTTCCAATGCTGCCAATTTTAAGGAGAGCCTTTAACGAATAATGAAGAAATCAGGAGGCATGGTGTGAATACTTTGCATTTTGAAAAAATCTCGAAATTCAACCGTAAAGCCGAGCCCGTTTCCGTCGCCCTACCCTTTGCCGAGGGCGCGCTGAAGGACAAAAGCAGCCTGGTCATTTTCGATGGAAACACGCCGCTGCCCCTCCAAAGAGAACCGCTCGGGCACTGGAAGGACGGGAGCGTTAAGTGGCTGCTGGTGCACTTCCAACCCGATCTGCCAGGGAACAATTCAAAAATCTTGACATTTCATAGCGAAAACTCGGGCGCAGCTCCCCCCCCTCCCGTTCAAAAGGTCTCCGTTAAACCCCAAAACGACGGGTTATGCGTTCATACCGGCCCGCTGGAATTGACCATTGGTGAAAACGGATATGATCCTGTCCGTGACGTCTCACTGAACGGCCGGCCGTTGCCGCTGCGTTTCAGCGGTTTTAATATATTATGCGGCGATGAAAAATTGAAAAGCAACTGTGCGCCGCTGGAGTTAAAGGTCGAGGAAGAAGGGCCTCTGCGTGCCGTCATTGAGGTTACGGGCAAACATCGCCGGCCTGATGGGAGCGATTTCATTGACTTTCGGGGCCGAATAACGGCCTACGCCGGGAAACCCTATATTGAAGTCGAGCATAAATTTATCCACAGAGAAGAGCCGGAAGAATTGTACTTCGACGAATTGGCGCTTCGGATGGATGCTGAATGCGGCGAAGATATTAAGCTCGCGCTTGGTGAAGGATTTTACGGCACAGGTATTCGGAAGGGGGCCGACAATCTTTCTTTGACCATCGATGCCGATACACTTCTCTCACAAGCTTTTGAGCATTTTGTTGACTCGTTTTACGGCGACTTCTGGGCTGATTGGAGCGGTGATAAAGGAGGGGCGGCTCTTTCAATATATCAGGCGCACCAGAACTTTCCGAAAGCATTCGAGGTTGATCAACAAGGTATTACCGCCTGCCTTTACCCCGGCCAATCCGCCCAACCGGCAAAGGTTCTTCGCGGGATGGGGAAAACACACCGAATGCTTGTGCATTTTCACGATGCTGACACCCCCCTGGAAGATATCAGCGCCCGCAGCCTGCAATTCCAACTTCCCGATCGCCCCGCTCTACCGCCCGAGTGGTATCGGAAAAACAACCCATGGGTCGAGAATTTCTTCCCGGAAAGTCTGCCCCGGAAGTTGTATACCCGTTTCAACCTGCTGCATGACGGACGGCCTAAGGCCCTGGGGATGATGCATTTCGGAGACGCCCCGGATTCTAATTATACCGACCAGGGACGTGGAAAAGGGGAGACCGTTTATGTGAATAACGAATATGACAGGCCCCATGCCTGCGCGCTGTTCTACGGATTGAGTTCTCAGCGCCGTGCCCTGGATTCGGCGCTTGTCAGTGCAAGGCATTGGCTGGATGTCGATTTTTGCCATTATCACCCTGATCCGCTGCTCAACGGCGGGTTGAGGATTCATACCGCCTACCATGCTGCCGGAAAGGTCGATATCTCGCATCAGTGGACAGAAGGTCTTCTTGATTACTATTTTCTCACAGGGCGCAGTGAAGCTTTGGAGACCGCTCAAGCTATCGGAGAAAATATTCTGCGTCATAGGGCACGACCCCGGATGAACCGGACTGGGGCCGGTTCCGTGCGTCAGAACGGCTGGGCGCTGCGTGCACTTGCCGGCTTATATCTGGCAACCGGCGAAGAACGCTGGCGTGAGGAATCCACCAAAATTGTCGAGTTATTTCTCGATTGGTTTGACGAATTTGACGCCATGCTTGCTCCTTATACCAGCCATAGCATGCCGAGGGTTCCGTTCATGATCACCTTGACGGCCAATTCTTTAGCTCGCTACCTGTTGGTCGAAAAAGACCGTCGTGTTGAACAGTTGTTGGTTGATATGATGGATGATTTACTCGAAAATTGCCTGGGGCCGGACGGTATATTTTACTACAAGGAACTTCCGTCCTTGCAGCGAACGGCTTCTTTACCCCATGCTTTGGAAGCTTTGGCTCATGCGTACCGTATCACCGGACAAGAAAGGTATCTCAAGATCGCCACCCGACAGTTTGCGACTATCGTTGATTCGCCGGTATCGAGGGCGGGGACGAAGAAACGCAAGGACCCTTCCGGCGCTGTCTTTAAGGGCGAAGGGCGTGCCTGCTATTTTGCAAGCGATTATACTTCCCTGCTGATATTTGCCGGCGAAGCGGCTTCAAAAGGAATGTTGAATTGGTATGAATACCCATTTCCCAAGGAGGATTAAACATGAAAAAGATGAATATTGGCCTGCAATTGTACTCGGTGAGTGAAGACTTAAAACGTGATTTCAAAGGTACCATGCGGACTGTGGCGGATCAGGGATATAAAGGAGTCGAGTTTGCGTGGAATTACGGGAATATGCGCCCGGAAGAACTCAGAATATTTCTTGATGATTTGGGGCTTGAATGCATCGGGGTCTATGATCCCGGAGGTCATATCGATGATGTTGAGAACGAATCCTATGTTTACGCAAAAGGTTTAAATGCAAAATACATAACAACCGGCATAACAAATAGGGTTAACGAAAAAGAATGGCCCGGGGCGATCAAACGCATAAAAAAGGCGGCCGAGCTGGCGGCTCAGAACGGGTTGACGCTTTTGTATCATAACCATTGGCAGGAACTGCAATATGTGGGCGACGAAAGGGCACTGGACAAGATGCTTGATTCGACCGACCCGGCAAAGGTCAGGGGCGAACTTGATGTCGGTTTCCTTGTGCAAGGCGGGGTTGAACCCGTTGATTATATCCAAAAATACGCCGGCCGACTGCCCAAACTGCATATGAGGGATATAAAAAAAGACATGAAATTTACCGAAATCGGAAAAGGGATAATAGATTTCGACAAAGTGATCCCGGAAGCCGCGAAAGCCGGTGTTCAATGGCTGGTCTATGAACAGCAGGGCAATGAACCCCGGGCACTGGAAAGGACCGCAAGAAGCTTTATTGAGCTCGAAAAAAAACTGTAAGTTCTCAATGAACCCCGTAGCATCCCCACCGTGCCTTGTGCCGGTGGAATGAAGA
>JAGYMJ010000209.1 GCA_018400625.1 Planctomycetota bacterium | reverse complement strand
GCATAACGACTGCCGCGCTCATCACACCAGCACTTTTCAATTGAACAAGCTTAATGCTTTTTTGTCTCAATTTTATGGAATTTCAAATTGATCCCCGGTCTTTTCCGCCCAGTCTCGGAGCAGGTTGTTCAGTTCACTTCGCTTCTGACGGAATGATGTATTAAAGGCCAGGTTGTTCTGTTCGTATGGATCATTGTTCAGGTCAAACAATAACCACTCCCCGTTCCTTACGCAGGCGTATTTCCACCCATCACGGGTGACTACGCTCCGCCATGCATAACCGGATTCACGATCTCCAATCAGTTGCAGATAGGCGCTGTCGGGCTCTTGTGCAACGCGATTTGAGAAATTTACGCCCGTGCGCCGATGAGAGTAATTGAAACCTTCCATCCAGTCCGGAATATCCATGTCACAAAGACCAAGCGTGGTGGGGGCGATATCCACATGGTTGATGAGACAAGGCGCCGGACCGGATCGCCTGCCGCCGTATGACATCGGCCGTCCGCCGCCGATAAGAAACGGGACTCGGATGGATTCTTCAAACGGTACGCACTTGCCAAAGCGTCCTTGGCTTCCCATCTGATCGCCATGGTCGGAGAAAAACATGATATGTGTATCGTCTAACATATTTACCTCACGAAGCTCGTTGACCAGGCGACCGACATTGGCATCTATGTTTTCGATCTGTGCGTAGTAACCCGAGAGGCGGAACCGTGCTTGCGCTTCGTGCGTCTTCGGTACATTCGAGCGCAAGGACAACTGCTGAGCCTGGTAGCTGCGGTGTTCCGCGGGAGCCATATTCGGATTGTGTGGTGGTTGAACCGATACTACCATGAAGAAGGGAGGGTCTGATGATGCGCGTTCCGCAATCCTCTCCAGGGCCAAATCGGTCAGGCAGTCTGTCTCATATCCGGGAAGCCTGTAGTGCGCTACCTCCTCTTCGCCGTCATGGCCGTGCAGATAGCAATCCCACTGGCTGTTGTTGTTATCATATCCCAGCCATGTGTTGAACCGGCCCCGATCCTCACGTGGAACACTCCGTAGAGCGGCTCGCCCATCACGTTCTTTAATACCCGCCAGATGCCATTTCCCAAAGTAAATCGTCTCATACCCATTGTCATTGAACACGTCCGCCACATTGGGCAAAGAAGGATCGAGGTAGTCTTCATGGAGCTTTACAGTATGGTTGTGTGCATATCGCGAAGTGAGCATACTCCCCCGGAACGGGCAGCACAGCGGGTATCCGGATACCGCATTCTGGAAATTCGCCCCCGATATGGTCATGTTGTCCAGATGGGGAGTGAATACATTCGGATCACCGTTAGCGCCTATTGCCTGGCTGCGCATTTGGTCGACAATGAACCAAACGACGTTTGGCTTCTTTGTTTTCATGAAGTTTACCTCCTCTGTGATTTCAGTTCTATTTTTGTTAGATATTAAACAAAAAATAAAGCCCCGTCAAATGCATGATTACTGTAATTTAGCAGCGATGAAGGGATCTCATAAAGTATTTTTTACTCTCATATTGAATCTCTTTGAGTCGGCTTTCCTGCAGAAGCGTTTCCACCACCGTCCAGTCGGTGCCGGCGCGGCCGAGAAAATTTCTAACCGCCTCCTCACGCATGGGGTGCACCGCCGTGATGCTGAGCAGGTCCTCTCGCGGGTCGCCGGTAAGGGCGAATGCATTCCCCTCATAACCGATCAGATACTCGACGCCGTCCAGCCGGCTGCTGAGTATCTGATAAAAGCGGTTGATGGCGGCTTCGGGGGGCGCCTTCACTCTGCTTTCAGCGGGTGGTCGGGTCGGGATCGATACATAGGTTGAGTCCGGCTCGATGGACGCCAGAAAATCGGCGACCTGCTCCGCATTTGTCTCCGAATCATTGACCCCTTCGACCAGCATGGTCTCCGTTGCAAGATGCCCCGGGAAGCTTTCTGCAAAGGTTCTTACTCCCTCGAGAACAACGTCGATTTTCAGACGGCGGTGCGGGCGATTCACCCGACGCCAGAGGTGGGGATCGACGGCATCAACCTTCACCGAAACCCAGTCGGCGTGCATGAGCCGCCGGCGAACCTCCTCGCGCCAGAGAAGGGAGGCGTTCGATATGACGGCCACCTTGATACCCAGGGGCTTCAATCCGTCGATTGCGTGTCCGAGATTGACGTCCAGCGTGGGCTCACCATCCGGAACGAAAGCCAGATAGTCAATGGTTTCACCGGCAAGCTTTGTTTTTTCGATTTTATCCCTCACTTCATTCACGATATCCCGTGAGCTGTAAAACGAAGTGGGTTCTGTCAGCATATTGGTGGTGCGCCCGACCTGGCAGTAAACACAGGAATAGGAACAGATTTTTGGGGGTATGTTGTTCACTCCCAGACTGCGACCCAGACGTCGGGACGGGATAGGGCCAAAAGCTATCATTTTTATAACCTCCTTCCTTTTTCAATTTTCCGTTTTTTTGCTGACATCATCACAAAGACAAAACAATATTCAATTTAGAGCAATTCATATGCCAGAAAGCTGAGATGCTCCCGCGCGAGATGCTCGAGTCCTTGTTTTTTAAGACTTGAAATCTTTTTTAAGGTGACATTTTGAATGGATGTTACAGGCGATGACAAAAAAACAGAAAACACGGCTGCTTATTGCGCGAAGGCGCATGCAGTCTCATTATGCGACTTCGCAAGGCGCCGGCAAGATGCAGTATGCGACTAAGCACTTTTTGCTATGCACTACTTTTCTCTGTGTTGTTCTTTTTTTTGACTTAAAAACACGGGATGAGAACGAAATTTTTTGTTATAGCTCTTTGGTATATAAGTTGCTGCACATTTTCAGGGACTTACGCCCTGAAAACGGGGGGCCTGTCGGCGCGGTATATGCACATGCCGGGTAAGTCCTCAGTCAACCATGTTGTTCCCCCCCCGTGCTCTGTGC
>JAGYMJ010000208.1 GCA_018400625.1 Planctomycetota bacterium | reverse complement strand
TGGATACGGTACTCCAACGATTGAGCGCCGAGAACATCGAAAAAACAGGCGGTCGATTAACCGTCGGACGACGGGAAATCATCGCACGCACAACGGGCGAGTTCACCTCGCTGGATGATATCCGATCGGTCCTGATCGCCCGGGAGGGACAGGACAAAGTACACTTGGGTGATATCGCCGAAGTGAGGGATGCACACGAAGACGAGCGGGTCATGACGCGGTTCGACGGTGAGGATTGTGTGAAACTCTCGGTGCTGAAAGAAGCCGAGGCCAACACCGTGGAAGTGGCGGATGCTCTTACTTCACGGCTTTCGGAATTAGAACCGTCGTTTCCTGAAGGACTCAGGATGGATTATGTGGAAAACCAGGCCGAGTATGTGCGTGAGTCGCTCAACGGGGTGCGCAACGCTGCAATCGGGGCCGCCGTCCTGCTGGTCATCGTCGTTTATCTGTTCCTCGGCAGTATCCGACAGGTGCTTGTGATGGCCCTGGCACTGCCGATCACGCTGATCCTGAATTTTGCCGTGATGAAACTGGCCGGTTTCTCACTGAATATCTTTTCGCTTGGCGGACTGGTGGTAGCCATAGGGGTGGTGCTGGACAACTCCATTGTAGTTCTGGAGAACATCAGCCGTCTGCATCTCGAAGATCCCGACGGCGATGCCGCCGAGCAGGCCATGCGTGCTACCGAAGAAGTCGGTCCCGCAATCATTGCCGCTACACTATCGTTTCTGGCGCTTTTCGTGCCCTTTCTGATCGTGCCGGGACTTACAAGCCTTTTGTTTCGGGAGCTGATCCTGGTCGTTGCCGGCATCGTGGTAATCAGCCTCGTGGTTGCCATCACCGTAGCGCCCATGGCCGCCGCCATCCTCTTCGGCCACACCCGTCCGGCACGTGTTGCTACGGGTTTTGAACACTTTTTTGAACGCGTTACAGAGAGTTACGGACGGTTGCTGCGCGGTATTCTGCACCTGCGCCGGGGGGTGGTGGTCCTTGTTTTCCTCGGTATCTTAATCTCCGGAGCCCTGCTTCTGGGCCGGACGGGCTCCGAATTCTTGCCGCTTATGGACGATGGACGACTGATGGTTAAGGTCAAACTGCCCGTTGGCGCAGCCGTCCACGAAACCGATCGCGCGCTGCGGAAGATCGAGGCTAGCATTCAAGACGATCCGCTCGTCGAAAGCATTTTTAGTGTATCCGGCGGACAGTTGCGCGGATTCACTACATATGAGATCGCCAATGAGGGAGAACTCAACGTCCAGCTCGTCCCCAAGACCGACCGGAAAGTCAGCACGGCCGAATACGTCAAGAAACTGCGGGAAAAGGTCGGCAAAATCCCCTTGCCCGGCGTTAAAGCCATGGCAAAACAGCAGACCATTAAAGGCATCAAAGGGATGCGGGCTTCGGATATCAGCGTCCAGATCCGAGGACATGAGACCGATATACTTGCGGAACTGGCCGAAAGAACCGCCCAGACTATGCGAGGTATCGAGGGACTGACGAACGTCGATGTTTCCATGGATATGTCGCGACCCGAGTACCAGGTGAATATCGATCGCACCCGCGCCGCCGAAATGAATACGTCGGTGGCTGAAGTTGCCGACACGCTTCGCACCTTTATAACGGGAACGGTGTCAACACGTTACTGGGATGAATCCGATTACATCGCCATCCGGGTCCTGGCCCCGGAGATGAAAATGAACAGCCGAAAAGATATCGCCGCTATACCTCTGAAAAACGCGGATGGGCAGCAGGTCCTGCGTATAGGGGATGTTGTCGAGGTATCCAGAGGGGTGGGTCCGGTGGAGATTATACGCGAGAACCAGGCCAAACAGGTCACCGTTGAAGCCGACATGACCGACGGCGATCTTGGTGCCGCTGTCGACCAGTTGCGTGGCACGCTGGCGGAGGTCGACCGTCCGCCGGGCTATGAGTTTGCCTTCGGCGGCCAGGCGGAGATGATGGCCGATATGAAAAACACCGTGTTTGCCGTCCTCGCCTTCGCCCTCTTTTTCTCATTCATCATACTGACGGTCCAGTTCAACAGCATAAAACTCCCTTCCCTTATCCTGGGCAGCGTGCCTTTTTCCCTGGCCGGCGTGGTGTATCTGCTTTACCTGACGGGGATTCCCATGGGAGCTACGGTGATCATCGGTGCGCTGGTCGTGGTGGCTGCCACGGTCAATGACGGCGTTCTTTTGTTGACCTTTGCCGGGGAGCTTGAGGAAAGGAAGGGGCTGAACCCCTTAGACGCCGTCGTCGATGCCGCGAGCATTCGTCTCCGCCCCCGTGTAATGACCACTCTCACTACAATGATGGGCTTTCTGCCGCTGGCGCTTAACCTGGGTGAAGGGGGCGATATGCTTCAGCCTATGGCACTCGGAGCGATCGGCGGGCTGCTTTTGGAGATACCCGTTGCCCTGTTCCTGATGCCCTCCCTTTACGTGCTGTTTACACGAAAGCGGAGCCCTGCCGACAATTGAAATGGAAAAGGTACCGGTGAGGCCCGATAATATAGAGTTTCGCCGGTCTTTGACAGGGAAATTGTTTTTGCCTATAATGTGAATAGTGAATCACTATTAACTTTCGAAGGTGCGTGTTCAATGCGAGCTAAAAAGACAGCGAGCCATATCAGACAGGAACAGATCGTGGAAGCAGCGCTTGATATCATTGCTACCGAAGGCCTTCATGCGCTCAGTATTGCAGGAATTGCCAAACGGGTCGGGATCGTTTCTTCGGCTCTATACCGGCATTACAATGGGAAGGAGGAGGTTCTGGATGCGGTACTCGTTTTTATCCGAAAACGGTTGATGAGCAATGTCGATCATGTGGTGAAAGAAACCCGGGACCCCTTGCAGCGTTTGAAACGGATACTCATGCGCCATGCCCGCATGCTGGATGAAAACCGGGCTATACCTCATGTCGTGTTTTCTGATTGGATATACACAGGACATCCGGAACGAAAGGCAAAGGTTGCCGATATCATCACGGGGTATCTCGGAATAATCCGGGAAATTATCAAAGAGGGCAAGAACGACGGAACGATCCGCCCGGATACTGATACCGAGGCTGCCTCCGTTATGTTTCTGGGGATGATCCTGCCCGCTGCCGTGCTGAGTAATGTTTCGGAAGGCCGTTTCGACATGGTAAAGCATGCGGAGAATGCGTGGCCGATCTTTGTTAGATGTATTGCGAAAATATAAATTTATTTGGGAAAAATCAGATGAAACTTGGTATGATCATTACGCAGACGGATCCGGAAACCGTATTTAACGCATTGCGCCTGGCTTTGTACAGCCTTCAGCAGGGAGACGAAGTGCGCATCTTTCTGTCCGGCAAGGGGGTGGATATCGACAAAATTGAAGACCCCGATTTTGACGTGAAGGATCAGGCCCGACAGGTTCTCGAGGCAGGCGGCGAGTTCGAGGCCTGCGGAACCTGCTTGAAACTGCGGGAGTCCGAAGGATCGGACATCTGCCCGCTGTCAACGCTTAAAGACCATTACGAGATCGTTCGTGACTCGGATAAGCTGGTTACCGTCTGAGGTAGAAAAATGCGTTTTAGGGAAAATTTTTTTTACAGGAGGAGAAAATGGGTATGGTAGCATTTGTTCAGAAATCGGCGTTTTTAACAGCTGTAATGTTCGGTATTCTGATGATTGGCGCAGTTAGTGTGCAGGCCCACTGCGATTCCGAAGTCGGTCCGGTGGCCAATGACGCCCGCAAGGCCCTGGAAGAGGAGAATCCCGATGCGGTGGTTATATGGGTTGGGGAGAAACAGGAGCCTGAGCTTCGGGAAACCTATCAGAAAAGCCTTGAGGTATATGAAGAAGGCGGCAAAGCGAGGAACCTGGCCGAACGCTACTTTGTGGAGACGGCCGTGCGCCTTCATCGGCAAGCGGAAGGAAAGCCTTACACCGGGCTAAAACCGGAAGGTCCGCTTCCTCCGGATGTCGAAGCGGCAGAGAATGCCTTGGAGACCGGCCGCGCCGACCATCTGATTGAACTTTTAACCGATGAGATGGAAAGTAACGTTCGGCACTGGTTCGAACGGGCAAGAGAGGCCCGTCAACATCGCGATGAGGGTGTAGAGGTGGGGCGTGCCTATGTCGATGTCTACGTGAAATATATCGTTTACATCCATGGGCTGTACGGCGCCATTACCGCCGGCCCCGAACACGGAGTGAGGGAGTGAAAGGTGCTGCGAACGGCCACTTGAAGGCATCACAACAACCTTCAATTAGAAAGATAATTTTGAGATTCGTATTGAAAAACCAGACTTTTTTGGGGAGATTGTAAGATGAGGATCACGAATGCATTGCAGGCAGAAGCGATAGACAACCCTCATGGGGTTGCAGTCAGTAAGCTTTACGACACGGAGCATGCACAGGCCATGCATATTACCCTTGAGCCCGGGGAACATCTGAAACGACATATAACACCCGTCGATGTCTTCTTTTTCGTGCTTGAAGGCACAGGGATAGTGGAAATAGGTGAGGAAAAGGAGGAGGTCGGGCCAGACACACTGGTGGACAGCCCGGCGAGCATTCCGCATTGCTGGTATAACGAGAGCAACGCTCCCCTGCGGGTGCTTGTGATCAAGGTGCCCCGGCCCACCGAATCAACGCGCTTGCTGTAAACGTTTCGGGATCGGAGATAGTCTGATGGAAATGAACGGGGTAAAGTTTGGTAGCCTCGCCTGCCTGTCTGCCGCCAGGCAGGCCGC
>JAGYMJ010000207.1 GCA_018400625.1 Planctomycetota bacterium | reverse complement strand
CATCATCCCCACCGGCACAGGACACGGTGGTGATCAAGTGAGACGGGGTTTACTGAATATTTACGTGCCGTAAGCCCCCATTGACGGGGCATATGATTTGGAAACACATGTAATTCATGATCAACCTTATACAAGGTGTAAATATGCAAAATACTCATTCCACCCCGATCGACAAGCTTTTTTCCCATATGATTTCCGTTGAGGCCAGTGATTTGCATATTAAGGCCGATAACCCCCCTCTTTTCCGGATTGCCGGCGAACTGCAACGTAAGGGGAACAGTCTGAGCGCGGAAAAGATCGAGACTCTTATCCGTAACTGGCTGCCGGAGGAAGATGTAGAAAATTTGTTTGAAAACGGAAGTCTGGACCTTGCCCATGAATTTGCGGAAGGGCGCAGGGTTAGAGTGTCAGTATTCCTGCAACGGGGCCGCATATCACTTGTAGCGCGTCTTGTCAATGCGGAGGTGCCCTCACTTGAAGAATTGCATTTACCTGAAAATATTACTCAAGCGGGAGAATTCCGGGAGGGACTCATACTGGTCTGTGGAATAACCGGTTCCGGTAAATCAACAACTCTCGCTTTTCTGCTTGACCGGATTAACAGTAACAGGGCTCATCACATTTTAACTTTCGAAGACCCCATAGAATATATTTTTGAAGATAAGAAGTGCGTGATAAACCAACGTGAATTCGGGCTTGATTTTCATGAGTGGGCGCAAGCGATACGTACCGGTGTGAGATCGGACCCGGATGTGATGCTCATCGGGGAGATGCGCGACCGCGAAACTTTTAATTTAGCTCTCACCGCCGCTGAAACCGGCCACCTCGTTCTGAGTACGATGCACACTTCCGGGGCCGCCGGTACTATCGGCCGTATCCTGGACCTGTTCCCGGAAGGCCAACATGATCAGATTCGCCGCTCGTTAGCGATGAATCTCAAGGGTATCATTTCGCAGCGGCTTGTGCCCTCTTTCCAAGAAGATATACCACGTGTGCCGGCCGTCGAGTTGATGTGGACAAACGCACCTATTCGCAAGGCCATTGAAGAAGGCGAAGAATCCCAGATCAACGAATTGATCGAGGTGGGAGCGGAGGAAGGAATGATAAGCTGGACAAAAGCTTTGGTCTCCCTGATAAAGGATGATCTGGTTGAAAAGCGTGTCGCAAAAGAATACGCCCCCAACCCCCAGGCAATGGAAGCATCCTTAAAGGGGATTTCTTTCAGATAGCAAACAAAATCGGACAGGAAATGCAAATGGATTTCGCAACTTTACGATCTTTATTGACAAGCTCTAAATCTTTTTTCACCGCCTCATTTGTTACTTTTATTATCTTCATTTCCACTATTCATGCCGGAGAAAATTCCGTCATAGGAGCAGGCGGACCACTTTTTGACGGTGGACTTTGGGTCAATCCGGTTTGGCTGCTGATACTGCTGTTGTCCATAGGCTGCTGGTTCTACCTGACGGCTTTTGTAACCGATGATTCACTGGGGGTCGGGCTCAACAACCACTTTTGGGCGGGCATATTCCTTTCAATAGGATGGCTGGGTGCCCTTTTAGTCTTTATTTTCCACCCATTTTTTGCCCTTATTATGCTCCTGGTATTGGGAGTTACCGGTGGGTTCTACCTTAATCTACGCAATAAATATGTCCCCGCCCAATACCAGATTCTTGCAAGTATTCTCGGTGATTCACAACATAAAAAACGGCCTGAAGCCAAAGCATCTAAAAAGGCCGGGAAGTCGGACAATGCCGACAGGAAAATGATCAATCAAAAGGGTGAAACACTACAGGCATTTCTCGCCAAACACCCCAACATCGATGATAACATTTTTTATCTTGACGACCTTTTAGACCGGGTTTCGGGCCATAATGTGACGGAACTCCGGATAACACCTCAGGTGGACGGTTACCTGGTAGAAGCGACCAAAGACGGGGTTCGTGCCGTAATAGATAGGGTTGAAACTGAAATTGGGAATCAAGTCGTTTCAGGAACAAGGCGATTCTGCCGTCTGACAGGCCATTCTAAGGCCACCAGCAAACTCACGTATTTCTCTGATGATCAGACAAATATCAAATTAGGAGTCAGAGCGTTCAAGAAAAAAAAAGGCTACCATACCCGTGGGGGCGGTGCAGTGGAGCTCAGACCGAAGGCAGGCGGGATTGAGGCTCATCCTGTCTGGGAGAGCAGGGAGATGGATTGTGAACATGGCGGCTATATCATCATCGATGGAAACATCTACATCAATACCCGCAATGTTTGGAACTGCGTGGAGTTGAAGACCGGCAAGGTGATCTGGACTGGCAGGGGGCCGGGCAAGGGATCGGTCATCTATGGCGATGGCATGCTTTAC
>JAGYMJ010000206.1 GCA_018400625.1 Planctomycetota bacterium | reverse complement strand
CCGCGCCGATCTGATAGTCCTTTTCTCTCATAATATTCAGAGCACTTATGTTAAAAACCTGAAGTCACTCACTGAATGCCCTGTTATTGCATGGGATATACAGCCGCCTTACAACTCACATATAGCCGTGCATATGGCCAATTCAATCGCCGAAAAGCATTTTCAATCGCCTGAAGAACTTCCCCTCCCCCCTTTTCTTTCCCGGCAAACACCTAAAAAATGCTTCATTAATTCTGATAACACAAAAAAAAAACCAGTAATTGCCCTGCACCCGGGCAGCGGTTCACCACATAAAATCGTCGATCCGGAGTATTTCGCCCACCTTGTGGATATTTCACAGCAAAACAACCGGCGCCCTGTCTTGATTCAGGGGCCGGCGGACGCTGACGTCTGCCGTGAGGTCATGGAAAGGACTGAACCGCACTCAAAACCAGATATTTTCCGCAGCGGGTCACTGTTACAGCTCGCAGAATTTTTGCGGTCGGCACGTGAATTTATTGGGAATGACAGTGGGGTAGCCCACCTCGCAGGATGCCTGGGGGTGAAAAGCAAAGTCCTGTTCAAAACCACCGATCCGCAAATTTGGGCCCCCCTCGGGCCGGATGTCGAATCTATAGAAATCGAAAAAGACGGCGGTTATGAATCCCGGCCCCGGCATCTTTGGGGATCTGATGGAGAATTAATGGGTGCAAAGCCATAGAATCAACACAATGAATACATACGAGAAAAAATGCGACGATGATACTCTTGAGAAATTGGCTCATTTTGATCAAAAAGGGTTCATCTACCCGCCCAATACGGATCCGGCGGACTATATTCAGACCGCACGGAAGACTATTGAATGGGCCGACACCATTAAAGAACAGTTAGCTGATAGCGGTTTTGCAGAGATCGTGGATGAACAGTTCTCTGATCAGCAAGAGGTGACTGCTGAAATTCTCAACCTGTGCCTTCAGCCGGCCAGGGAAAGATATAAGATTAATCCCGGGTGGGTGCCCGCTTTTTTCAGCCGAAGACTGCTGCCGTGGTATGTCGGGGGAGCCTGCTTTTACTTTCAGGAAAAGGGCCAAAACCAGGTTTGTTTCGTGCTCAGTGACCATCTGCGGGAACAGGAAAAATGGCTGATTTACACCCGACAGGAAATAGTATCCCATGAGATATGCCATGTGGCGAGAACGATGATGGAACAGGACATTTTTGAAGAGCCGATCGCCTACAACATATCCGAAAGCGGTTTTCGACGCCGAACAGGCCCCGTATTCAGAGGGAACTGGGAAGCTCCGGCCCTTTTGGGAAGCTCCTTATTTATGATGCTTGGCAGCATAGCCGGCACTTTCAGCGGTCAATACTGGATACAGCATTTAACTTCGGCCCCCGTTCTCGTGACAGTCTCAGCATTAGGCATACGCGCTTTAAAAGCCCACAAAACACTTCATTCTGCAATGAATAATTTGGAAGATTATTATGAAGAAAACGCCGAAGCGGTTGTTTTCAGATGCACCGATAAGGAGATTTATGAACTGGCAAGTAAAAAATCAACCGAAAAAGTGCTTGAAAGATATAAAACAGACCCTGCAAACTCTATAAGATGGACGCTGATAAATCAGCTTTTTAGCTTATGAAAAAACGAGTACTGCATATAATTACCCGCATGATACTTGGCGGAGCTCAGGAGAACACCTTGCTGAGTTGTGAGGGATTAAAAAAACATCCCGACTTCGATGTCACCCTGCTGACCGGCCCCGCCATCGGACCGGAAGGTGAGCTGATTGAAAGGGCGCGCAACAGCGGGATTCATACGATAGTTTTACCCTATCTGCGCCGAGAGCTTCACCCCTGGCGTGATATTAAATCTTTTCATGCTCTGCTCAAAATCATAAGGGATATCAACCCCCATATCGTCCATACGCACAGTTCCAAGGCGGGAATATTAGGTCGATTCGCTTCATATTGCGCGCGTGTACCCGTCACCATCCATACCATCCACGGCCTGCCCTACCACCCTTATCTGCCGTGGTGGGAAAACCAGCTTTATATCCTGCTTGAAAAAGCCGCAGCCAGGTGCAGCGACAGTATCTTATGCGTAGCCGACGCCATGCGCAAGCAGGCCCTTGCCGCCGGAGTCGGCAGGTCGGAACAATACCGGATTGTTTACAGCGGAATGGAGATTGGGGGCTACCTCAAAGCCGGAAAGGAACGTCGCCCATGGCGCGAAAAGTTAGGAATATCCCCGAACGAGATCGTCGTGACCAAGATCGCCCGGTTATTTGAACTCAAGGGGCACAAGTATGTGATAGAGGCCGCCCCGGATATTATCAGTAAATGCCCCGAAGTTAAATTTTTATTCGTCGGCGACGGCATATTAAGACCGCAACTGGAAAAGAAGGTACATGAATTAGGTCTGGACGATCATTTCATTTTTACCGGACTTCTCCCCCCCTCCGATATACCCTTCATTGTTGCAGCCACCGACATACTCGTCCACGCCTCATTGCGTGAAGGGCTCCCCCGGGTCGCGGTTCAGGGCCTTTTGGGCGGAAAGCCCGTCGTATGCTTCAATACGGACGGCGCGCCCGAAGTGGTCATCGACAACCTCACCGGCCGTCTGATCCCCCCGAAATCCGTCAGGGAACTCTCTGAGGCCATCATTGAACTCTCTCAAAATCGGGAGAAGGCAAGAAAGATGGGGCTAAAAGGACAGAAAATCTGCTCGCAGCAATTCAGTGCGAACAAGATGGTCAACGACCTTGTAAAAATCTACAACGAATATTGCCCGACCAAGTGCTAGCAGCCTGGCCGAAAAGGTTGTTTGGTTTGTGGTTTTTGTGGGGTTTTTGTGGTGTCACCATAGTAAAGTGTTGTTAAGCAATGATAAATGGCAGAATAACGTCGCAAAAACGCCCTTATATGCGTTTTTCGGGGGGTGTTTTGGGGCTGTAAGCCTAAAAAGCAACACACCGAGGCGATCATTACTGCTCGTACAGGCGCCCGTTTTCAGGGAGTTGACGAAGAAGGCTGGGTGGGGGTCAATGGGAATTTGCCGGTTCCCATGAAATGGGCACCAGCGGATGGAACTTGCCTTTCCAACGTGAAGTAACCGATCTTATTGACTGGATCACCCAGGCGGTTTACGACGGGGAGGGGCCGGAGCACGCTGAAGGGGCATACATGTACGGGCATCAGACCCCTATTTTTACCGGTTACGGCCTGGATTATTTCGGCATGGCGCTGGCTGCGCTCGAGGATGCCGGGTACCGCCTGGAGCCGAGAGGGTCGCTACTGGTTCATGGTACCCGAAGGTGTGGAAGAATTCTCCATTGAATCCGGTTTTCCCCATAGCCGTGGACGCATAACGATATGGAACCCGGACGGCGGGCGCGCCTGGAACTACGCCTACCATAGCGCTACTCATGAAAACGGCGATAGGGTGCGTGCTGATGTTGCCGTGGACCCCGAACATGCCGGGAAACTTTGGCGGATCGGCGTCCCGGGACACAACGCCGGGCCGGTGGAGTTTGATCCGCAGATACCCCCGGTCTTCTCGACCGATCGGGACCGCTGGTTCATGCCTGCTGAGCTTGAAGTGGAGAACTAAAGTGTTTTGAAATTTGCCTTTGTTGTTTTCTTTGTTTATAATCAAATAACTCAGCATAATTAAACGATAAGTCCTCAGCAAACCACGTTGTTTCCCCACCGTGCTCTGTGCCGGTGAAATAAAGATTCTGTGCTAAGTGTTGAACAACCATACCTTAGCCGTGAAT
>JAGYMJ010000205.1 GCA_018400625.1 Planctomycetota bacterium | reverse complement strand
CACCGGCACAGGGCACGGTGGGGGAACAACGTGGTTCACTGAGGACTTACCAAAATACTTACAAAATCCTTAGAAGCCTCATTTTACCCCCAAAAACACGTCTCTAAGCGTATTGCAGCCCCTTTAAATGCCATAAAGTCATGCAAATCAAAAGGTAACTTCGGTCCGACCCCAATGGCACTACCCCAATGGCATCAGCCCGGCGCTCAAGACGGCGTGCGTTTGCCGGCGCTACCCAGGAAAACCATAAACCCGATCCCCACTTCTCTGAATGAGATATTTTACGTCCCGATGAAAATAACGACGCGCCGATCACGCCAACAACATCTGAACAATCTCTTAAAGATCGTTTTGGGCATCAAATTCTTGTTTTAAGCACCCATAACGGCATCAAAACAGTCATAAGATACCGCATTATCTGACGTTGTGCGGGAACGGCACCTTTTTCTTCATCAAACATAACATACTATCATTGATGATGTTGCGCGGGAACGGCACCTTTTAACGGCCATCTTCCAATTCGGGCACGGATTTTAGCTTCATAGCCAGTTCTTCCTCAGATGGCAGTGCGAGTTTATATTTTGAAGCAAAAACCTGGTTATTCAAGTCACCGAGGACGTATTTTGCAAATACATCATCTTTTTGAGCGCACAATATAAGCCCTATTGGATCATTTTCCCCTTCCAATTTTTCATTCTTTTTCATATAATTGAGATAAAAGTGCATCTGTCCGACATCGCTGTGATCCAGCTCTCCTGTTTTCAAATCTATAAGAATAAAACATTTTAAAGGTCTGTTATAAAATACGAGATCGATGTGGTAATGGCGGTTGGCTATAGTTATGCGCTTTTGACGTGCTACGAATGTAAAACCGCTGCCAAGTTCAAGCAGAAAATCTTGCAGTTTATCAATCAGCGCCTGCTCCAGTTGTTCTTCAGTATAAACCGCTTCTTCTTTCAAATTCAAAAACTCAAGTATATATGGGTCTTTAATCGCATCTTCCGGTTTTTCGATAATCTGTCCTTCCCTCGCTATTTTCATCACTTCATTGGTGTCTTTACTCAGAGACAGGCGATCAAAAAGCATGGAGTTTATTTGTCTCTTAAGTTCCCGAACCGACCAAGTATTTCTCGCCGCTTCCTGTTCGTAAAAAGAGCGAGCCATCGGTTCATCCAATTTCAGCAGCTCACAGTAGTGGGACCATGACAGCACAGGCTTGAATTCAGCAGACGGTGTCGGCCGTTTTTCAGATTTGGCAGACAGTGTCTGCCGAATTGGAAAATTGAGATAAAAGGCTCTCATATTCCGTAAATTCCGTCCTGAGAATCCTCTTCCAAATTGAGCAATCATGTCTGCCGAAAGTTTGTTGAGCAGTTCCGCACCATATTCTGCCCGCACCTCACCTTTTTGCTCGAATTCCACAATCTCCCGCCCGATTTCCCAATATGCCATGACCTGAGCTTTGTTAATCTCACTTACAGCCCGACTGCGTGCATGGGAAAGGATGTCACCTATCCTCTCCACCAACCCGCCATATTGCCTTTTGGTTATTTTCTCCTCATTCATTGCAATTATCTCTCAAATATTTCCTGCTCACTTTTGTTATCTTAAAACCGTTTTTGCACCGAAAAAATCGCGTTTAAGGGGTGTTTTGCAGAGGTAAATCGACATTATCACATTGATATTCAATATCTTATCGAGGGCCGCCCCCGGAACCCCGTACCATTCGGGGCACCCGGTGGTGGGGGTATCATCCCGTTTCCACGGGTTCAAAACCCGCGGCTACCAAAC
>JAGYMJ010000204.1 GCA_018400625.1 Planctomycetota bacterium | reverse complement strand
TTTTTTGGCCCAATGGCTGCCGCAGAAAAATACAGAGGCATCGGGGTGGTTTTTTTTTAATATGCTGATGGTCGGCAGTGTCAGCAGGGTATCGCCCAATGCGCCCGGTCTTACAACGATAATGCAAGGTGCAGAGATGGATTTAAGTTTGTCGTAGATGTGTTTATTCAGCTCAGGCATTTTTGGCTGTATTTAATGTTTTTATCCTTTGCACATAAGGTTTCTCAAGAGGTTTTGAGGTTAGATTTTAACTGTATGAAATCCATCAAATCCCGCAAGCTGATAATGCCGACCGGGTACCCGTTTTCCACGACGACCAGTCGCTGCCCCTGTTCTTTGCTGAGTTGAGATAAAGCCTCTGTGGCCGACGTATCAGGCGATATCTTATTGCCTGAAAGCCCGGATTCCATGATGTCTTTGACGAGTGTATGCGGCCAACGGTCACGGTTTATTTCGCCCGGTCGCAGCGAATGTATGATGCCGGCCAATTTCCCCTCGTCGTTGATGACGGGGAAGATGGAGAAGTGGTAAGGGAGAACGAAGTCATGTACGAACTGGTCGATGGAAATATCCTGGCTGACACATACCGGCGGAGCCGTCATGAACCTTCCCACCGTTTCGCCGCCCAGAGTCTGCTGCATCTTAACATTCTGGGCGCTTGATATGGCGGCCTGACGCAGAAAAAATCCGAGGAAAATCAGCCATATTCCGCCGATTCCACCGCCATAGAACAGGCTGAATACGCCGATAATCATCATCAGCATGCCGAAAGCCGAACCCACGAAGGACGCAATGCGGGTGGCGGAATAAAGGTTTTCACTTATTCCCCAGAGAAAACTGCGCAATATGCGGCCGCCGTCGAGGGGGAAAGCCGGTAAACTATTGAATGCTGCCAGGAGGAAATTGACTATAGCGAGGTAAAAAAACAGGTAATACACCGTGGGGGGGCTCTCCAATACGAATCTTAATAAAGCCCAGGTGCTCAGAAAGAAGGCGGAAAGCGCCAGACTGGATAAGGGGCCGACGACCGCCATGAAAAATTCAGCCGAAGCTGTGGGCGGCTCCGCCTCCATTTCACTCACTCCGCCGAAAATAAACAGAGTGATCCCCCCCACAGGCATGCCGGTGCGGCGGGCAACTATTGAATGGGCGAGTTCATGGATAAGTAAGCTGGAAAACAGGCCCAAAGCACCTATAACACCTAATAACCACAGTGTGGAAGCCGAAACGTCATCTTGTTCGAGCCAGGCGGAAAACAAACCACCGGGGCTCGAAAGGGAAAACACAATAAGAAAAAAAAGTAAAAACCATGTGGGGTTTACTTTTACGGGGAAACCTAAAATTTTGAAAAGAGTCCAGCTTTTTCCGAATAGAGACATTTTATCAACCGTTTATTGAGTTTTAGGCAAACCGAATTCTTCTCTGACTTTTGCGGCCATTTGGGGTTCAGTCATTTTTTTATCGGCGTTTTCGATGCCCCTGATCTTAGCTCCAAGCGATTTATCTTTCTGGAGTATGGCGGCAAGCTCTTTTTTAGCCTGTCCGGGGCCGAAAAGGTATATCTGTTGAGCTTTTTTCACTAATTTATCCAAATCTTTATAATATCTTTTTAGTTGTTCTTTACGTCTGTGTTCAACGGAGGCGTGCAGCACCGCACCGCCCGGCGCAGTGGAATTCCCCATGCTGTCGGTCGGTTCGCCTTCCTCCTGATAATCCGATTCGAGTTTTTCAACATCTATTTCAGCATCTGAATCCGCCCAAAAGAGTAGAGCCTGACGATGGTCCAACCAAACTCCTACAAGTGGCTTTTGACTCATGATTTCTCCTCTTCTATCTAAAATTATATCGGCTTATAAACCAATTTGTCTTTACTTATAATAAGCTGAATGTTATAATTTGTCAAAGTAAAAATAAAGTTCATATAATTCTGGATGCTGGTGCGGCCTGCGTCTTTTTTATAAGTCCTCTTGAAACAAGTTGTTCCCCCCACAGTGCCCTGTGATGACGGGGGGAAAACTACGCACTTCACCGAATATTTACGTTTTTTTGGTTTTTTTCTGACAATGAGCAATTTAATTGTATCTGATGAAAAATGCACACTGTGTGAAATCTGTGTCCACTCGTGCCCGTTCGATGCATTGAGAATCAGCGCGGGGGAGGTGCATATTGGCGACGAATGCGTGCTGTGCGGTGCCTGTGTGAAAAAATGTCCTGAAGATGCTCTGTCAATAGAAAGTGAGGTATCTGAAGATGTTGACGTGGATACCGAACTTTGGCGGGGTGTATGGGTCGTTGTTGAGATTGATAGGATCGACGGGAAAAATAATATCGAAAAAGTGTCTTTTGAGCTTATTGGCAAGGGGAGAGAGCTGGCCGAGAGCCTGCAGGTGGAGCTTTCAGCGGTTGTTATGGGAATACAACTGGACGATGTGGTCAAGGAACTGAGCCGCTATGAAGTCGATAAAATTTATTGTGTTGAAAATCAAGAACTGGCTGAATTCAGGAGTGGCATTTATTCTCATGTCCTTTCTGAACTTGTCAGAGATTTTCGACCTGAGATCCTGCTCTGTGGAGCAACGGCCGACGGGCGTGATTTTTTCCCGAGGACGGCCGCTTTGCTGCATACAGGGCTTACCGCTGACTGCACCGGTCTGAGTATAGATATAGAAAGGCGCATATTATTGCAGACCCGTCCGGCGTTTGGCGGTAATATAATGGCCACCATCGAATGCCCCGGCTATCGCCCTCAAATGGCAACCGTCAGACCGAACGTCATGCCGGCCCCCCGACCGTCTTTTGAAAAGAAGAAAGAGGATGTTGACATGGTGGAATGGCAGCCTTCGGCTATTGCCCTTAAATCTCCCGTGGAATTTTTAAATAAACTCGTTGCCGATGCGGAATCGGCGAATATATCCGAAGCCGATATTATAGTGGCCGGCGGACGCGGAACCGGGGGGGAGGCCGGCTTCGCAAAGCTTAAACGGCTGGCGGAAGCGGTTGGAGGTATGGTGGGCGCCAGCCGTGCGGCAGTCGATTCCGGATGGGCGCCTTATACCGCCCAGGTGGGCCAGACCGGCAGAGTTGTTCAACCCAAGCTTTATATAGCGTGCGGGATATCGGGCGCTATACAGCATCTGGTCGGGATGCGGAGTGCGCAGACTATAGTTGCAATCAATAAAGACCCACGGGCCCCGATATTTGAAGTTGCTGACTTCGGATTTGTCGGCGATATGCATAAGATAGTTCCCCGGTTAACCCAGGAAATCGATCAATGAATATCATCAGAGCTAAAAGATTAAAAGCAATAAAGGAATGTCCGGCTGTTCGGGGTGCTAACCGGATAGCCCGGGAATTAGGGGCTTATTTAGCCGATGAAAGCCGCACCACGGCGGATCCGGTTGAAGTCATTTTTTTCCCGGAGAATACAGAGCAGCTTTGCAGTGCGGTAAAGTTATGTGCAAAGGACGGCAAAAGAGTCTCCCTTGCCGGTGCGAGAACCGGTATAGTCGGCGGGGCGGTACCTGTGGAGTCTCAGGCCGTGATATCTCTCGAAAACATGAACCAGGTCTTCGGTTTAAGCTTCAGCGGCCTCGGCCGAAAAGACTTCAATATAAGAGTGGGAGCGGGATTAGTGCTTTCCGATTTGCAGGAAGCCCTTCGCAATACCAGGGCGCATGAAATGCCATGGGCCGATGATGCTCATAAGGAACAGGGCTTAAAAATGATTGAAAACGAGGTGCTGCGATTATTCTATCCCGTTGATCCTACTGAAGTCTCGGCCCAAATAGGTGGGACAATAGCAACTAACGCCAGTGGTGCACGTTCGTATTATTATGGGGCGACACGGGATTGGGTGGAAGCGCTTAAAATTGTTACAGCTTCCGGAGATGTCGTCGAGATCCGGCGTGGGGAGTGTATTGCGGAAGATGGTCGGTTTGTATTCCAATATCCTGACGGCGACCGGAAAATAATCGACATACCGGATATGCAGTTGCCGGAAACAAAAAACACGGCCGGATATTATATCCATCAGCAGGATATGGATGCCGTTGACCTCTTTGTCGGCAGTGAGGGTACCCTCGGCATCATTGCAGAGGCCGTATTGCGTTTAACTTTTGAGCCGGCCGAGCGGCTTTTTGCCAATGTTTTCCTGCCGCAGGAGGCAGGCGCTGTCGAATTGGTGCAAAAATTGAGACTCTTTGAGGATATGGATTTGCTGGCTGTTGAATATCTCGGCCCTAACGCCCTGCGACTCTTGCAAAAGGAGCGTGAAAAAAGCGGGGCATCGAGCGGGGTGCCGCAATTGCCGCAAGATGCTGAAGCGGCCTTATATATCGAAATTGCTTTTGATGGGGATGCGGAATTCAAAGCTTGCTGCAAAAAAATCCGTCAACTGATTCATGAATCAGGGGGGAGTTTAGAAAATACATGGGCGGGCTTGTCCCGGACTCAAATGCGGGCGATGAAACAATTCCGACATGCCGTGCCGGAAGCGGTCAATACGATCATATCCACACGCAAACAAAAGGACCCCGCAATCCACAAAATAGGAACGGATATGGCGGTACCTGATCGCTGCCTGAGGGACGTGTTGGCGCTTTACCGGGAGGAACTTGAGAACTCCGGACTGGAACATCTGATATTTGGGCATATAGGCGACAACCATTTACATGTCAACATACTTCCCGCCAGTGCGCAAGATGTTGAGTGTGCCCTCGGACTCTACGAAAAGTTTGCAAAAAAAATTGTGTCCATGGGGGGGAGTGTCTCGGCGGAACATGGTATTGGGCGCATCAAGCGTAAGCTGCTGCTCTGCCAATTCACGGATAATGAAATGGAGGATATGCTGGCCATAAAGAGAGCATTGGACCCGTCAGGCATGCTGAACCAGGGTGTGATATTTTAACCTGTGAACAATTAATTTTTTCAGATAATACAACCAATGGTGGAGAAGAACAACCAGGGAAATGCAGCCGATGAGCTTCGCTATGGTCATGTTTATGAAGCTATAAGCGAGCTTTACGGGCCAGTGAAAGTAAAGGAAAACCGGCCTTTGAGTTGGGACAGCAGCCAGATAGTAAGGTTTTTCAAAAGGTTCGGGGCCGTACCCGACAATTATTCCAACAGAAAGAGCACTTTGAGGGTTCTTTTAGCTGCAAAAACTATGGCTAAGGCGTGCAATGTTTCAATCGGGGAGGTGTATCATACACTTCAGGTTTTTACCACCTGCTCCGAAAAAGGACTTTGCCTGGAGTATCCGGCGTGTCCCCGGTGTCCGGTTGCGGAGTACTGCAAGCACAATCATCGCAATATCTCCATGAAAGATTTGCCCGTGGAGGAACGGCCCTGCGAACGGATTCTTGAAAAAGGGGAAGACAATTTAACTGATTCCGAACTGCTGGCCATCTTGATTGGCGGGGGAAATAAAAAGGAGAATGCTATTGACCTGTCGCGGCGTTTACTGGCCACATTTCGCACTTTGAAACGTATGGATCAAGCCGGCAATAAAGAGCTCAGAGCCATAAAAGGGATAGGAAAAACAAAAGCTGCGCGTCTGCGTGCCGCTTTTGCTTTGGGCCGGCGCAGTCAAAGCGCGCCTTTAGGCTCCAAAATACCTATACGAGGAAGCCGGCAGGTTTTTGAGCATTACAGGCATAAGATGTCCACATGGAAGAAGGAGATGTTTCTGTGTGTGCTGATGGATACAAAGCACAGTGTTATATGCGAGGAGCAGGTAGCGATTGGATCGCTTAATGAAAGCCTTGTACATCCCAGGGAGGTGTTCAAGCGCGCGGTCGTTGAGAGCGCACATGCTGTTTTATTCGTGCATAACCATCCCAGCGGCGATCCCACCCCAAGCCCCCAGGACTACAACCTCACCGCCCGCCTGGTCAAGGCGGGCAAACTCATTGGCATTAAGGTCCTGGACCATGTGGTCGTCGGCAATGAAGAATATTATAGTTTTGCCGAGCATGGTGAATTAGGCGGTTAATCCAGCTCATATTTTCTGATTTTTCTGTAGAGGGTTCTCTCGCCTATGCCAAGCAAGTCGGCGGCTTTTTCGCGATTTCCATTGACAAGCTTAAGTGTGCGGTCAATATGAACCCTTTCAATATCCTCGAGCGGTTGGCCGGCCAAAGCGTCCATAGAATGGCCGGGCGGCTGCAGTTTCATCCGGTCAAAAAGATAGTCGGGCATCTCTGTCTCCGCTATCACATTATCATTGGCCAAAACGACCATCTGTTCAAGGCAATTGCGCAGTTCTCTGACATTACCCGGCCATTCATATCTGTAAAGGAATTTTTTTACTTCCTGACTGACTTGGGGTGTTTCAATCCCATACTTTTCGGCGAGTTCCCTAAGAAAATGGTCGGTAAGCACTAAAATATCTTCTCTTCGTTCCCTCAGGGGTGGGAGGTTAATTGTTACGACATTCAGTCGATAAAATAAATCTTTCCTGAAGGAACCATCTTCAACCCTTTCAAGCAGATTTTGATGGGTGGCCGCTATCACCCTTACATCGATCTTAATGGTCTCATTGCTTCCCACCCTTACGATTTCATTCTGTTCGAGGACGCGCAGTAATTTTACCTGGCTGGACTGCGGCATATCACCGATTTCGTCAAGGAAGAGTGTGCCGCTGTTTGCGTGCTCAAACATGCCCACCCGAGAAGAAGTCGCGCCGGTGAATGCGCCTTTTTCGTGTCCGAACAGTTCGCTTTCCAGAATAGTTTCGACGAGCCCCGCACAATTCAGCGGTACAAAGCGGTTTTTTTTTCGGGGGCCGTTGAAATGTATAGCTCTTGCCACCAGTTCTTTTCCCGTTCCGGTTTCGCCCAGGATAAGTACCGTTGCATCGGTAGCAGCGGCCTGCCTGATGCGGTGAAAAACTTTTCGCATAGGCAGGCTTTCACCGATTATATTCTCCATGCCGTAGTTTTGCGCCAGTTCCTGGTGAAGGCTTTCGTTCTCACGTTGTAAAACAACATTCTTAGAAGCCAGCCCCACGACAAAGGAGAGCTCATTATAGTTAACCGGCATTTGCAGGTAATGAGCGGCGCCGCGATTCATGGCCTTGACTGCAGTGGCGGCTGCTTTTTTGTCGGATATAAGTATAACCTGCACCTCAGGTGCGCTATTACGAACGGCATCTAAGATTTCCAGGCTCCGGTTTTCCCCGCCGAAATCGACATCTAATACGATTATATCAAATTTTCCGGAACGGACTTTTATTAGCGCTTCTTCATGACTCGCTTCGACCGTACAGGCATGCCCCATGGAGCGGAGCGTTTTGGATACCGGTTCGGCAATACTTGTATCCGCCAGCGCAACAAGTACATTAACATGTTCCTGATGAGGCATGATATTGGCAGAAAAGAGTCAGAACACAGGAAAAAGCTTAATTTTCTTCCTCTTCTCCGTTTTCTCCTTCATCGGCAAGCGCCGCTTTACGGCTAAGTTTTATCCGGTTGCCTTCAACGGCAAGGACTTTGACTTTGAGAGTATCGCCCACTTTACAGACGTCTTTCACATTATCGACATACCCCTCGGCCAGTTCACTTATGTGGCATAAGCCGTCGGTTCCGGGGAAGAGCTCCACTATAGGTCCAAAATCCTTGAGGTCGGTAACTTTTCCTTCGTAAATTTTACCGACTTCCACTTCGCCGCCGGCCATATTTTTAATATATTCCGCCAGCCCTTCGACATCTGCTTCTTCACTGTTGGCCTCACAAGAAAGTGTGACGGCCCCATCGTCTTCCACCTCGATATTGGCGGCATATTCCTCTTCAAGTCTCCGTATAGTTTTACCACCCGGGCCGATGAGCATCCCGATCTTTTCAGGGTCTATAGAGACCTGAACAATGTGAGGGGCGTATTGAGATACCACATCCCGTGGGGTTCTTAGTGTCTCCAGCATAATTTTCAGAATGTTCAAACGCGCCGATTTGGCTTTTTTAAGGACTTCGGCCAGTAATTCTTGTGTCACACCTGTGGTTTTTATATCGAGCTGCATCGCCGTGATACCGTGCTGGGTGCCGGCGATCTTGAAGTCCATGTCACCACAATGATCCTCGGCTCCCGCTATATCCGTGAGTATCACTTCTTTATCTTCTTCACAAACCACACCCATAGCAATGCCGGCCACCGGGTCTTTAATTCCAACCCCTGCGTCCATCAGGCTCAGGGTGCCGCTGCAAACCGAAGCCATGGAAGAAGAACCGTTGGATTCAAGTACTTCTGATACGAGCCGGATGGTATAAGGGAAATCCTCGCTGCCGGGCAGAACGGGCGCAATGGCGCGTTCGGCAAGCTCGCCATGGCCGATTTCACGGCGTTTCGGGCCTCTGGGGAACCAGACTTCGCCCACACACCAGCCGGGGAAGTTGTAGTGGAGCATGAATTTTTTAGGGTCTTCCTCGACGATGGGGTCCAGCACACGCTGTTCATCATCAACAGTTCCAAGCGTCGTAGAAGTGAGCACTTGAGTTTCACCGCGAGTGAACAGACCCGTGCCGTGAGTGCGCGGGAAGACGCCCACTTCACAACTTATATTACGGATATCATCAGGCTGCCTGCCGTCGTAACGCTGACCTTCCTTGACGATCTGTTCCCGCAAACATTTTGCTTCAAGATCTTCAAATGCCTGGCTGATCAGTTTCTTTTCAACGGCTTGGTCCGGGTCTTCCGTTTCACAGAATTTCTCTACGGCTTGTTTCTTGACTTCTTTAATTTTCGAACTTCTTTCCTGTTTTTTAACCGTTCTGCTCGCTTCTTCCAAGTCCTTTCCAAAATCGGACTCCACTTTTTCCTTTATGTCGTCGATGGATGGCAGCGGTACATAACTCCTTTTCGGCTTGCCGATCTGTTCCGCGAACTCAGCAATGAACTCCGCTACTTCGACATTGGTGTCCTGGGCGATTTGCAAGGCGACGAGGATATCATCCTCAGGGATGATTTGTGCGTTCCCTTCAACCATGACCACCGCGTCGGCAGACCCCGCAACGATGATGTCTATGGGGCTTTCGATCCGCTGTTCGGTTGTCGGGTTCACGACGAACTCCTCATCGATAATTCCTACACGAGAGCCGCTAAGGGGCCCACCCCAGGGTATATCGCTGACGCTGAGTGCGGCCGAAGCGCCGATAAGCCCCAGGATATCCGGATCGTTTTCCTTGTCGGCGCTCATCACATGGCTTGAGACAAGCACTTCTTGCCTGTAATCTTTGGGAAAAATCGGGCGAATAGGCCTGTCAATAAGGCGCATCGTCAAGATTTCTTTATGAGTCGGGCGTCCTTCCCGTTTAAATATCCCCCCCGGGAACTGGCCGGCCGCATACTGGTTTTCACGATAATCAACGGTCAGCGGGAAGAAATCCGGCAGATCGTCAGATGCTTGCGCCACCGCTGTTGACAACACCACACTCTCACCATAAGTAACTACCACAGAGCCATGTGCCTGTTTAGCGAGCTTACCTGTTTCCAAAACGAGTTCTCTTCCTGCAATCTTCTTTTTCATCTTCAAATACGCCATTTTTTTCCTCCAAAACTAAATTCCACAGCCTGTTTTGAACATTCAAAACACTTTCTATGGAGACATAACTCATTCATCTTTTACATACAAACATTATTTATAAAACGGGGTTGTTGGCCAGGTACATGAGGCCGCCACTTAAAGGGGATATGCTGCTTCGCCGAGGTATATATATGTGGAGGTTTTATCTCCGCAGTTTAAGCTCTGAAACAATCTTTTGATACCGCTCCTCATCTTTTCCCCGAACATATTTTAGCAAAGATGTTCGCTTCCCGACCATCTGTAAAAGGCCGCGTCTTGAAGCAAAATCTTTTTTATGTTCTCGCAGATGTTCAGTCAATTCTCGTATCCTTTTCGTTAACAAAGCAATCTGAACCTCCGGGGAACCTGTATCTTCCGGATTCAACTGAAACTCATCAATAATCTCATCTTTCACTTTTGTTTCTGCCATCACAGCTTTCCTTTAATGTAAATTTGCATTATCTGAATTCATAAAATAAAAATACTGTTTACTTTCGTATAATTTTACCATAGAAATAAAACTCATGCAAGGTTGAACCGCAGAACGGTGCAATTATTGCTTCCGAATCCGGCTTTCAGTCTCGTGCTGATTAAGGAGTTAAGTTTCTGATATTAACAGCCAATTGTTCTTGTCAAAACATTTTTTTGCTGCGTTGAATAATAATTCTACGGATAGTTTTACAATTCAGTGGTTTGACAAAAAGGGATGTTCAAACTATAATTTTTTTTGTGATGTTGGATACTGGGTAAGTCCTCAGTGAATCACGTTGTTCCCGCACCGGCACAGAGCACGGTGGGGAGAAAACTACGCACTTCACTGAATATTTACGATACTGAACTCATTGATTTTTTATTTATCATGTCAAAAAAACTTGAAAATGTGATCAGCATACGCGATTTCGACAGAGATGGTCTCTTATCTATCCTTGAAATGGCCCGTGCTGCTGAAGGGACAAACAATTCGGACCTGCTGAAAGGGCATGTGCTGGGCATCATGTTCATTGAACCATCAACCCGCACCCGGCTCAGCTTTGGTGCCGCTATGGTGAGGCTGGGGGGCGAAGTGCTTGACTTTGGCGACCCTTCGCGTTCTTCGCTTCAAAAAGGGGAATCACTGGCCGATACGATCAAAACTTTTTCCAGTTATTGTGATGTTATGACGATCCGCCATCCTTTGGAGGGCGTAGCCCGGCTGGCGGCGCAAATAGCCGGTATTCCTGTGATAAACGCCGGTGATGGGGCCAATCAGCATCCTACTCAGACATTTCTTGACCTCTATACCATACAAAAAACATGCGGTGGACTGGATAATTTGAAGGTCGGTTTCATCGGCGACCTTCGCTACAGCCGCACCGTTCATTCGCTTGCCGAAGCGCTTTCATGGTTTGATGATGAACTTTATTTTATCTCCCCCGAAGTGCTCAAAGCCCCCGGCTATTTATTGGAAGAACTGGAGGAAAAAGAGGTCGCTTACGATCAGTTTAACAGCCCGGAAGATGTATTGTCCGAGCTGGATGTGCTGTATTGTACCCGCATCCAGGAAGAACGTTTTGCTGATCGGCTCGAGTATGAACAGGTTAAGAGTTGTTATCGGATACGGAAAAGTCTTTTAGAGGAGTGCGGAGTGAAGCAATCTCTAAAAATTATGCATCCCCTTCCGAGGGTTGATGAACTGGCCGATGATATAGACAATACCCCTTATGCCGTGTATTTCCAGCAAGCGCGAAATGGGATACCGATAAGGCAAGCGTTGTTGTCGATGCTTTTACAGAAAAACATTTAATGCACTAGGTTGGCTATTATTATATGGATAAGAGAAAAAAACAGGTTGAATTGAATGTTTCTGCGATAAGAAACGGTACTGTTATCGATCATGTCGACAGCAAGGCGACTTTCCAGGTGGCCAGAATTATGCAGGTCGAAAAGGAAAAAAACAAAATACTGATCGGTCAGAATCTGGAGAGCCGGCAGCTTGGCTCGAAAGGTATCATTAAAATTGAAAATCGTCGTCTCACGGCGGATGAAGCCAATAAAATCGCTTTGATAGCCCCTGAAGCAACATTGAACATTATTGAGGATTTTGCCGTGGTTGAAAAAGTAAAAGTTAAACTGCCCAACCAAATATCACGGGTCGTTAAATGCTATAACCCCCGATGTGTTACCAATAATGAACCTGTCGATACCTATTTCGAAATTACGGATTCAAAACCCCCGATTTTGCGATGCGGCTATTGTGAACGGGTAATGAAAGGGTCTGATGTTATATTGAAATGATGTCCTGGAAGGGGGGGCTTTGTCAATGAAAATACCTTTCATTGAGCGTAAAAGTTACGAATTTAACTTTATTTTCTCCCCGGGCAGAAACGCGTCGGGCGAGGCCGGGGGGAGGGCAGCTCCATTTGTAGTGCAGAAATACCGCT
>JAGYMJ010000203.1 GCA_018400625.1 Planctomycetota bacterium | reverse complement strand
TATTTGTAGTGCAGAAATACCGCTCCACCGGGACAAGCCCGGCGGTAACGTGGTTCACTCAATATTTACAGTTTTGCTCTAAAACGTTCAAAAGACAAGCCTTATAGCTGAATTCATGCTTAAAGCCATTATCATCATACTATTACTGTTGCTCAACGCCGTGCCTTTCGCCCATTTCACCCCAAATCCCCCAATAATAGACGGCCGTACCCGCCGTGCTTTATCGAAAGCCGAACTGGCACTTTCCTCCAACGTCGCTGTTTTTATCCTTGACTCCCCGCTTGACCCTTCTCATATCAGAAGTTATTCGGCGATGGCGAACCCGCTAAGCCAGATGTCCCATGGAAGTCTGGTGGCCACAGCTCTGCTCCACCATGTCAATGCCGCGATCATCGGGCTGCCCATCGAGGATATTGACGGTGAAGAAGGTAAAGAGCCCCTTCTCTATTCATTGCGAAAATTGCTGCAGTTTGCCCGTGGACATCCCAACGCCAGAGTTTTGCTGAATGTCAGCCTTGCTTTGCAAAAGGAAAACGAACAAATGGCTGCTTTGATCGACGAATTACGGGAGGAAGGCGTATCTATTATAGCGGCCGCAGGCAATGATGCTTCTGAGACTTCTGTTTATCCGGCAGCCTACGAACCGGTGATAGCCGTAGCAAGCGCTGAAAGATTCGGTAAATCGCCGTATTCGAATTTCGGGAATCATATCGATATTGCCGCCTCGGGCGAGTCCAGCCTGACCGAGATTGCCTTCTTACCCTATGGACGACGAGAAAGGGTGCTCGAAACCAAAGGAACCTCATACGCCGCCCCAAGAGTAACCGCCGCAATGGCGTATGTGCTTCAAAAACGCCCCGAATGGTCAACCTCCCAGGCCTGGGAGTTCGTACAGGATTCCGCCCTGCCGATAGAAGATAAACTCTTTGAATCCGGTAAATTAGGTGCGGGCTACCTTAATCTGGGTCGTACTAAAGCGTTAATAAACCGGTCCTTTTTCTGGTTTCACCGCTTTCTCCCCTACCTGATTCTGTCGCTGTTGTTCAGCATGTCGGTTGTTTTCGTGATCATAAAAAAATTACCCGGCCTGTTTATCTCCCTGCTGATATGGCTCGGAGCCGTACCGGCCTCGTTCATGATCATCCTCGGCCTGATCCGCACCCTTGTTGCAATACGCGCGGGATGGCTGGCCGGCGAAGGCCCTTACATGCTGGCTGCCCTGACGGCGGCTTTGGGATGCATGCTGTTTCTGAGGTTTCGCATCTATGACATCCTCTATGCCCTGTTGCCGACGACCTCCATTGGACTACTGGTAGGCCTCGGCGGTGTCGGGCCGGTAGGAAAAGGTATAACCTTAACCCTCCTGCCCCCCCTGGCAGCCTCTCTTTTTGAATACAGAACAAGAAAAATCCTGACGGATATCGAAAAGGATTATCATCACCTTTCCCATCCCTATGACATCTGCAAATTCCTGGCCCGAATCCGGCAAAAGCACAATAATCCCAGGATAAGGGATAAGGCGCATGAACTCATCGAACATCTGCATAGAGAAGACAGCTTTTATTATCTGAATCAAATCATTGAGGAGGAACAGGAACCGGAACCGGAGAAAACGGGGGCCGAACATCTTTTGAAATCTCTCGATCTACCGGAAGATTTCTTTGACAACGATGCAACTTGATTTCCGAACGACAGATTATTCTGCAATATTGAAAACCCCCGGTGCCCGCAAAGTGGCCTTGGAACATCAAGTCGTTTGAAACAGTAATCGATGGGAATTATAATTTTTTCCTGACTTCGCAAGCCCTCAGTGAACTCCGTCGCATCCCCACCGTGCCCTGTGCCTGCCTGTGCGACGCACAGGCAGGC
>JAGYMJ010000202.1 GCA_018400625.1 Planctomycetota bacterium | reverse complement strand
TCTCCAGTACTGCATCAAAATCATTGTTGCGGGCATGCAGAGTGATCGAGGAGGGATTGGACTCTATAGCGTCTTCCACCACAGCCCGGGGCAGTTTGACGAGGTTATTTTCTTCATCAACATCAGCTCCGGCATTTTTATAAGCTGCCAAAGCGCTTTTCGAATAGACAGCCACACCTGACTTTTCCAGTACTTCAAACGACGATTCGGCTATCCGACGTGCATCCGAATCGCTGAGTGGTTTATATATACCGCCCGGCAGACCGGGTTTTGTATGATCTTTCGACATATCGTGATTACCTCTTAATTATTGTTATGATGATTTTTATGCAAACATCTTTTTTCGACTATTCCTGCCATGCCGTTTTCATTGAAAATATCTTCAACTTCATCGGCGGGACATCGGTGTTCTTTCAATCTTTTTTTCAGCGGGCCCAGGAACTTTTCTTCTCCGAGTTCACGTTTTTTCAGGCCTTTATCGGCTATTTCAAGCATTTCAGCGGCGAAATCGGCCAGTTTGAACCCGTCCAGGTCACCTTCGATGGCGCGTCGGCAAGCCTCCTCCCGGGCATCCCTGAGCAGATTCCAATCATATTGCTCAATCACTTCGAGCGCGTCCTTCCAGCCGGCCGTGAGGCCAAGGGTCAGGGCGGCGATCGAATGGAGTTCACCGGGCGGCTGCTGATCATTGAGTCTGTTTTCGACGGTATAATAGTGGCTCAGACGGGCATTGTACCAGTAGCAGGTTCCATGAAGGTCGATATCTTTTCTTTCAGGCTCCAATTCGACGGGCTGCCCCTCGGCGTCTTTCCCCACCGCCTGATCTTTATCATAGTATTCAGCAAACCCGTCGTACTCGGTCAGCACGATGGGCCGGCCGTTTCGCTTGACATATACCGGCTGAAAGTCTGAAATCGTCTCGATATAATCTTTCAGTCCGTCAAAAGTTTTTTCAGGTATCCCGACCCTTCCCTCTTCCGGCATCCACCAATCCCAGAATTTCTCGGCCACACATTTATAATTGGGGTCTATACTGCCACGCCATACATTTGAATGGGCAGTGAGCGCTATTTGGCCGGCGCAAAAGCCATTCAAAACGTTGACCAGCGGGATAGCCTCATCGCGATCCACACTTATATGCACATGGCTGGCGGAATTGATCGTGAATAAATGAAAATCATCGCCGTGTTCTTCCGGAATATGCTCATTGGAAGCAAAGACCTTATCCCATACACTGGTGCGGCTTTTTTTCATTAATAATTTCTCGCTGGGTGGAGTCAACGGCTGAATGCCATAGCCCAGAAAATGCACATTTTCCTGTTCGGCAAAGCCTTCCAAACCTGCCACGAGGTCATCTATTTCCTCCTGCAGACGGTGGAGGTTCGGCACATGGGCCAGGGAAAATTCGGTCTTGCAATAGCCGGTCTCGCAAGAAGCAACCGTATCATTCTGCTCACCCGGTTTGGTCGCACCGATAACCTCTCCGCTGACGGCGTCTTTTTCCGGTTTCCAACCATGCTCCGACAAATACTCCCAGAGCCTCTTGATCGTTTCAAAATCAACGGCGGAACCGTCAGGATTGACCAACGGGAATTTCAATTCGGCGCCTATACGGCGCTCATCATGTTCACGTTCATCTAAAGCCGCTTCAAAACCTTCTTCAAAATGTTCGTGTATTTCACTCATAGTTCTTCCCTCCTGATAAAAAAGGAGCGGATCGTTTATTATTCACTCATTCGATGAATCGATATTGATATTAATACAGGTCGCGTTCGTTCAACGGCCAGAA
The DNA here is from genome assembly GCA_018400625.1 of Planctomycetota bacterium. Taxonomy (GTDB): domain Bacteria; phylum Planctomycetota; class Brocadiia; order SM23-32; family SM23-32; genus PUMZ01. The sequence continues at coordinate 951 of JAGYMJ010000202.1, read as the reverse complement.
AGCGTTAAACACTCTAACTGCCGCCGGCTTCCGTCAGAAGAGCTTCTTTCAATTCCCGGAGCAGTGAAAAAGTTTTACCGGCGGACACTTTATCCAGACTGCCCGCCCCGCATGAGGGCGTTAGAAACGAATGCTCGAGTAGAGAAGAACGTTCGAACCCTTTTCTCTCCAGGGCTTCGAGCGCTTCATGAAATTTTGCGGTCAGTGATTGCAAATTTTCAGCATCAATATCTTCGGTGGTGGGTACGATGCCCCAGGCGATAACGCCCCCCTCATCAAGAAATTGCTTCAACTGATCGGAATACAGCGCGAGCGTGGTTCCATACTGATAAGCATCAAAATTAAGAATATCCACTCCCGATTTCATGGCCATGCCCCAGTCACTGTTTCCGCACACATGCAGGCCGGACAGACCGCCCGCAAGGGAAATCGCCTTGAAAATCGGCGACAGCATCCCTATCACATCGTCTTCCGATATTCCGATATAGGCGCTGGAACCGTAAGCGGAAAGAACGGGTTCATCGGCAAATATTATCACTTCGTCCGCCCCGTGTTTTTGAAAAAAATCGATCTGACGGCACGCGGTACGCTCCAGCATTTTCACGGCGGCATCCCGCAGTTCAGGATCGCTGTAAATCGTGTTGCCGGCATCGTTGGAAATACCGGTGGTAAAAGTAAGCGGTCCGGTGATCTGCCCCTTGACCGCCGTCGGCATGTCGATCGATTCAAGAGCATGGATGAAAGAGTAGAAACCGGGCGCACGTTCTTCGGATAAAGTAAACGGGGAAAGTTCTTGGGAAATATATTTACCGTAAAAAGATTCCAGTTCGCCGTTCTTATCGGATGTATCCATGAAGACATCCCCTTTGGAATCATCCCATTTCACGCAGGGCATAGGGGCGGCATATTGCGGTATCATCTTCTCCATCGCATTTCTGCGCGGCAATTGGG